>JBBRFR010000244.1:0-6116 GCA_038241485.1 Burkholderiales bacterium | reverse complement strand
CGAGAAGATCATGCCCACGCTTTGCGCCCAGTCGGGCAGCGCGGTGTAGTGCAGGTGGTGCGGGCCGGCCCACATGTAGGTGAAGATCAGCGCCCAGAAGTGCACGATCGACAGGCGATACGAATACACCGGCCGTTCGGCCTGCTTGGGGATGAAGTAATACATCATCCCGAGAAAGCCCGCGGTGAGCAAAAAGCCCACCGCGTTGTGGCCGTACCACCACTGGATCATGGCGTCTTGCACGCCGGCGTAGGCCGAGTAGCTTTTCATTGCACCGGCCGGAATGGCCGCGCTGTTGACGATGTGCAGCAGCGCAATCGCCAGAATGTAGGCCCCGAAGAACCAATTGGCCACGTAGATGTGGCGCACCTTTCGCATGCCGATGGTGCCGAAGAAAACGATCGCATACGCCACCCACACCACGGTGATCAGAATGTCGATCGGCCACTCGAGTTCGGCGTATTCCTTGCCCTGCGTGAAACCCATGGGCAGCGAGATGGCCGCGGCCACGATCACCAGTTGCCAGCCCCAGAAGGTGAACATGGCCAGCTTCTCGCCAAAGAGCTTGACCTGGCAGGTGCGCTGCACCACGTAGTAACTGCTGGCGAAGAGTGCGCAGCCGCCGAAGGCAAAGATCACGGCGTTGGTGTGCAGCGGGCGCAAGCGCCCATAGCTCAGCCACGAGATGCCGAAGTTGAGCTCGGGCCAGGTGAGCTGCGCGGCAATGATTACGCCGACCAGCATGCCGACAATGCCCCACAGCACGGATGCGAGGGCAAAGTAGCGCACGACACGGTCGCTGTAGACGGGGGCCGCAGCGGCCGACGTTTGTTGATTCATGGATGTTGTCCTGGGTCTTGCTGCCATGGGGGGGGATTGTCTGGAGGCCACCCGTGGTGGGCCTTGACCGGGATCAACTGGCGAGACACCACTCGCGCAGTTTGGCGAACAGCCCGCGCCGGCGCGTCGGGGGGGGGGGCGACACAGCCGCCAAAAGTACGGCCCCTGCGCCGATGGGTGTACTGTTCGCTGTGGGTATATCGGCGGGCTGCTAACGCCCTTGGCCGCCCCGCGTTTCAAACGTTTTACATAAGAAGGGGAATTTGGTGAGAGACGAAAGAGTAGACATACTCAGATTTATCGGCTTGGCAATGATTATTTTTGCGCACGTTGAGCCGCCAGGATTCCTTTTTCAACTTCGAAACTTTGACGTGCCTTTGATGGTGTTGGTTACCGGCATGTCGTTTGGTTTGAGTCACAATGCTGACGAACCGTATGCGAAATATATTTGGAAAAGAGTCAAGAGGCTTGTTTTTCCGGTTTGGATATTTCTAACCATCTACTTTTCAGCTCAGTACATTTTATATACCGAGAGTACCGAGCTGAATTTAAAAACCATGCTCACTTCTTACGCCCTGATTGGGGGCATAGGCTACGTATGGGTCATCAAGGTCTTCTTGTTGGTTGCCATTGCATCCCCTTTTCTGTTTCGTTGGCACAAGAACACGGTTGCGGATAGCAGGTATTTCCTTGTGCTTGCAACCTGTCTATTTGTTTATGAATTCATGCGCTTCATTTCACTGCCGTATATCCAGGGAGGGGCTGGAAAGCTGGCCTCTCTGATAGTTCACTACATCATCCCTTACGCGGCCGTATTTGCGATTGGCTTACGAATGCTCAAGATGGATAGGAAGCGGTTGTTTCTTCTGTCCATTGTCAATCTAGGTATATTTTCCATTGTGGGGCTGGCACTATGGCTACAAAGCGGATATATAGTTCCAACTCAAGCGCTGAAATACCCGCCATCAATATACTATCTTTCGTATGCACTGTTCGCATCAGGTTTGCTTTGGATCTACAGCGAAAATATTTCTTATGCTCTTGAAAAGATGAGGATAAAAACTCACGTATTGTTTATCGCAAGCAATTCCATTTGGATTTATTTGTGGCACATACCGTTTGTTAAGCTGGTTCAGGCGAACTTTGCACTTAAATACATTATCGTATTTGGTTCTGCCGTTGCAATTGTTCACGCCCAGGTTTGGGTGGTAAACAATATATTATTAAAGAATATTCACGGTGACGGCAAAAGAAGAAATATCAAAACATTGCTCACAGGCTAGCCGGCTCGGCTCGGGCTTCCAGCCGCAACAAGCTCACTCGGGTTCGTCCGCAGGCTTGGCTTCGTCACCGCCCTCCAGCACACGCCAGCCTTCGCGGTCAAGGTCGTCGAACTGGCCGCTGTTGATGGCCCAGGCAAACACACCGATCAGTGCAAGCACCAGCAGCACCGACAAAGGCAGCAAGAGGTAGAGGCTGTCCATCGGGCGGGTGCTCAGCGCGAGAGCCGTAAGGCGTTGAGCACCACGCCCAGCGAGCTGAGTGCCATGCCCGCCCCCGCCGCCCACGGCGGCAGCAGGCCCACGAGGGCCAGCGGCACGCACAAGGCGTTGTAGGCCAGCGCCCAGCCCAGGTTCTGGCGCATCACACGCAGGGTGCGACGGGCCAATTGATGTGCGGCGGGCACTTCGCCGAGGCGGCTGCCGAGCACGATGAAATCAGAGCGCTGTTGTGCGAGGGCGCTGCCGTGGGCGAGCGCGAACGACACATCGGCGCGTGCCAGCACCGGGCCGTCGTTCAGGCCGTCGCCCACCATCAGCACGCGATGGCCATCGGCTTGCAGCTTGGCGATGGCGGCGAGTTTGTCTTCTGGCGTGGCGCCGCCTCGCGCGTGAACCAGGCCCACGCGAATGGCGATGGCCTGCACGCTGGCCGGCGCGTCGCCTGACAGCAGTTGCACGGCGAGGCCTTGTGCGGCGAGGCGCTGCACGGCGCTGTGGGCGTCGGCCCGCAAGGCTTCATCAAACTCGAAACACACCTGTTCCTCGGGCGTTGATGGCCACGGCGCGCAGGCCACACGCGGCCGGGCGGCCAGCGCCACACTGTGCACGCCCACCCAGGCGGGTGCGCCGAGGCGCCAGCAGCGGCCCTGCGCGTCGATGGCCGTGATGCCCTGCCCTGCAACCTCGTGCACCTCGCGCCAGGCATGCGCTTGCGCGGGCAGCGACTGCACCAGGGCGGCCGACAAGGGGTGGTGCGACAGCGCCGCCAGCGACGCAGCGCGCCCGAGCAGAAAGCTGCGATGGGCGAGCGGCGCGAGCACGGTGGCGGCAAGCACCAGGCGGTCTTCGGTCAGCGTGCCGGTCTTGTCGAAGCACGCCGTATCGACATGGGCCAGCGCTTCAATGGCGTCGAGGCGCTGCACCAGCACACCGCGCCGCGCCAGGCCACCGGCCGCACTCAACAACGCAGCCGGCGTGGCGAGCGAGAGCGCACACGGGCAGGTGACGATCAGCACCGACACCGCCACCCAGACGGCACGGCTCGGGTCGATCGCGCTCCACACCGCGGCGGCCAGCGCTGCCAGCAGCAACACGCCCCACAAAAACGGCCCGGCCAGGCGGTCGACCGCGCGCATGACACCCGGGCGTTGTGTGAGCGCGTGTTGCAGCAGCTCGACGATCTGCTGGTAGCGCGTGCCTTCGCCGATACGCTGCAGTTGCACCACCACCGGCGCGGCCAGGTTGATGCTGCCGCCCACCACCGCGTCACCCACGCCACGCTCCACCGGGCGAGACTCGCCGCTGAGCATGGCTTCGTCGACCTGGGTGCTGCCGTCGAGCACGTGGCCGTCACCGGGGAAGGCCTGGCCCGCGGCCACGCGCACCCGGTCGCCGGCCAACAGGCGCGCCACCGGCACGGTGTGGGCCACGCCTTGGGCGTCTAGTCGCTCCACGCTGTCGGGCAGGCGCTGCAACAAGGCGTCGAGCGCTTCGGTGCTGCGCGCCCTCGCCCGCAGCTCCAGCCAGCGCCCGGCCAGCAAGAAGGCGACGAACATGGTCAGCGAGTCGAGGTAGGCCTCGTTACCGAATGGCCCACCGGGTGCAAAGGTGGCGCCGGTGCCGGCCATGAAGGTGATGGCAATGCCCAGCGCGACCAGCACGTCCATGCCGATGCGTCGCTGGCGCAAGGAGCGCCAGGCACTGCTGAAAAACGGGCCGGCAGAAAACAGCAGCACCGGCAGCGTGAGCACCCAGGCGGCCCAGGCCAGCAAGGCGGCCATGTCGGGCGCGATGTCGCCCGGCTCGGCCAGGTAGCCGGGCGCGGTGAGCATCATCACCTGCATCATGCAAAAGCCCGCGACGAAGAGCCGCCACATCGCCTGACGCGAATCACGCTCGCGGGCGGTGCGCGCTGCTTCGTGCTGCGCCGGAAGCGCGCGGTAGCCCGCCGCCTGCACCGCGCTCACCAGCTGCGAAGCGCGTGCGTGGCTTGGGTTCCACTGCACCAGCACACGCTGGCTGGCGGCATTCACGTCGGCACGTGCCACGCCAGGCACGGCCATCAAGGCCGATTCGATGATGCTGGCGCAGGCCGCGCAATACATGCCTTGCAGCGCAAACACCGACTCGGCCTCGCGCTCGCCATCGGGGCGCTGCCGCCAACGGGTGCATTCGCCAAGCGTGGCGGTGTCGTCCAGTGCCGCCGCCTGGCGCGGCGTCAGCGGCGGCACAGGCGGGTGGGGCATGGCCAGACGGGCCTGCTGCATGCTCATCGAGCCGACTCTAGGCAGCCGGCTGTGGCTCGGCCATGACGCAAATCAATTTCACGGCGTCACCCCGAGGTCAAGATGGTTGGTTATGAATTTCCAACCTACGCCCGAGAACCTGGACTTGCAGCGCCGCGTGCGCGACATCATGGAGCGGCTGGTGCTGCCCTCCAACCGCGACTGGCACCGCTGGGCCGATGCCGGCGTTTACCCCAGCGATGTGATCGAGCCCATCAAGGCCTGCGCGCGCGCCGAAGGCTTGTGGAATCTGTTCCTGCCCGGCCTGCAGCCCGGTGAACCCGGCACGCGCCTGTCGAACCTCGACTACGCGCCGCTGGCCGAGATCATGGGGCGCGTGCCCTGGGCGGCCGAGGTGTTCAACTGCAGCGCGCCCGACACCGGCAACATCGAGCTGCTGCACTTGTTTGCCACACCGGCCCAGCGCGAGCGCTGGTTGCAGCCGCTGCTGAACGGCACGATGCGCTCTTGTTATGCGATGTCGGAGCCCGATGTGGCTTCATCCGACCCGACCAACTTGCAAACTCGCATCGTGCGCGACGGCGACGAGCTGGTGATCAACGGCCGCAAGTGGTTCATCACCGGCGCCCTGCACCCGGCTTGCGAGCTGGTGGTGCTGATGGGGGTCTCAGACGGCTCGCCCGATGCCGACAAACACCGGCGCCACTCGCTGGTGCTGGTGCCACTCAACACCCCGGGGCTCTCGATCGTGCGCAACGTGCCCATCTTGCAGCACCACAGCATCGAAGGCCACGTGGAGCTGCTGCTGCGCAACGTGCGTGTGCCGGCCTCCAGCCTGCTGGGCGAAGCCGGCGCCGGTTTTGCGATGGCCCAGGCGCGGCTCGGCCCAGGCCGGGTGCACCACTGCATGCGCAGCATCGGCCAATGCGAGCTGGCACTGGAGCTGATGTGCGAGCGCGCGCTGGAGCGCAGCGCCTTCGGCCGCCACCTGGCCGACTTTGCCAACATCCAAGACTGGATCGCCGAAAGCCGCGTCGAGATCGACCAGGCCCGGCTGCTGGTGCTGCACGCCGCCTGGCGCATGGACACGCAAGGCAACGCCGCCGCACGGGTCGACGTGGCGGCCATCAAGCTGGTGGCCGCGCGGCTGCAAACCCGCGTGCTCGACCGGGCCATGCAGGTGTTTGGCGCCATGGGCCTGTCGCCCGACACGCCGCTGGCCTACCTCTACACCTGGGGCCGTGCGATGCGCTTTCTTGACGGGCCGGATGAAGTGCACCTGCGGACGGTGGCACGGGCCGAGTTGGAGCTGGCAAAGAAGAGAAGGGGCGCCGGCACGAACCAGGCCAATTTTGTCCACCCCCCCAAAAAGTAAAACCGCCTCTTCGCCGATCGGCCAAGTCAGCAGCCGTGTTGCGCGAGCGCGTGGCCCCACCGACAACGCAGCGTGAACGCCTCGGGCTCCGATTTCCACCGGTAGGCCGACGGAACCAGTGCGCATTCGCCCCACTCGGGCGACAGAACGAAA
>JBBRFR010000243.1:0-6127 GCA_038241485.1 Burkholderiales bacterium | reverse complement strand
CGCGGTCGCAGCGGTCGCAGCGTGGGGTGGAGTATCAGAAGCACCTTGCAACCTGCCCAGCAGACGGCGCCGCCATCGGCTGTAGTGCAACTCCTACGTGGGCCCGAGGGTGCCTTGTAGGCGGGTTCTGACAGCAGTTCGGGGTTCCCACAGATGGCGCGGTGGTAAATTCCCGCCCAAACTGTCGAGAAGTTTTATTCGCGCCCAGTCCCGTCAGCAACCCCATGCCTCGATCTCGAGCACAGCCCGGCGACCTCAGCTCTTGAATCTAAGGAAGGATCGCAGTCCATGCAGTCGCTCAGGACCTACATCGTCGAAGACAGTCAGGTCATCCGAGAAAACTTGATCGCCACGCTCGAAGAGCTGGTACCGATCGAGGTGGTGGGCACCGCCGAAGACGAATCGAGCGCGGTGAAGTGGCTCACTCAACCCGGCAACGCCAACGTCGACCTCGTCATCGTCGACATCTTCCTGAAATCGGGCTCGGGTTTGGGTGTGCTCAAGGTGGCCAACGCGTTGCCGCAAAAGCACAACCTGGTGGTGCTGAGCAACTACGCCACCCCCGACATCCGCCGCAAGTGCCTCGAGCTGGGTGCCAGCAAGGTGTTCGACAAGTCAAACGAGATCGACGCCCTCATCCTGTATTGCGGTCGACTCGCAGCCGGCGACACGGGCCCTGGCGCGCTGACCTGAACCGGCTATTGGATCAGCCCGTTCTTCAGCGCGTAATAGGTGAGGTCGCTGTTGGACTCGAGCTTCATCTTCTCCATCACCCGGGTACGGTAGGTGCTGACCGTCTTCACGCTGAGCGACATGCTGTCGGCCATGTGGCTGATGGTCTCGCCCTTGGCCAGACGCAAGAACACTTGCAGCTCGCGCTCAGACAACTGCTCATGAAGCGGCCGGTCGCCCCCGCCGCTCAACCCGTCGGCCAGGCGCTCGGCCACACCCGCGGTGATGTACTTGCGGCCCCGCGCCACGGTGCGGATCGCCTTGACGATCTCTTCGGGGTCGCAGTCTTTGTTGAGGTAGCCGCTCGCGCCCTGGCGCAAGAGCGTGGTGGCGTAGTGCTCTTCGGGGAAGCCGCTCAAGATGAGCACCGGCAGGTCGGGCGCACGCGCCTTGATGCCGGCAAGCGCATCAACGCCGCTCTGGTCGGGCATGGAGATGTCGAGCAAGATCACGTCAACCTCGCCGCCGCGCACGATGTCAAGCGCGTCGCGCCCGTTGGAGGCTTCAGCAACCACCGAAAAATCGGGCTGGTCGGCAAAAAACTGGCGCAGCCCGGCTCTAACCATGGCATGGTCATCAACGATGGCAATTCGAATCATGGTGAACCTCTTCTCTGTGAGCGATAACTCGTCAGATGATCCCACGTTAACGGACAAAACCAGACCATGAGCGTATTCACCGTCATCAAACGCAACCCGATCATCTTCCCGCTGGCCTGTGCCACGGTGGCCGCCCTGGTGGGGGTGAGCGAAGCGTCGTACTGGCGGTCGGTCAGCGCGCTCACCGAGCTGACCGAGGTCAGCGCTGCGCGCACCAGCGTGCGAGTTCTCGCGCAAAGCATGCTCGACGCCGAAACCGGGCAGCGCGGCTACCTGCTGACCGCGCGCAAAGAGTATCTCCAGCCCCACGACAGGGCACTTAAGAAGATTGCCGAGTCGTTTAGTTTCCTCGACGAGCACTACAGCCAGGACGCCAGCTCCTTCGCCATCCTGGCCAAGCTGCACATCTTGGTCGACGCCAAGCTCTCCGAGCTGTCGGAAACCATGCGCCTCTATGACGATGGCAAGCTCGAAGCGGCAGCCCAGCTCGTGCTCAGCGACATCGGCAAGGAGAAGATGGAGGCCGTGCGCCAGCTCACCGACGAGCTGATCGAGCGCGAAAACTCCAACGTAGCCCGCGGCAAAGACGAGGTCTACGAAACCGTGTGGCTCAGCCGCATCGGCGTCGCCGTGCTGAGCGCGCTGAGCCTCCTGGGGCTGTTCATGTACCTGCGCCAGACCTCGTCGCAGGAAGAGCACCGCGAAGAGCAGCGCCGCCTGGTGCAGATCGAGCGCGACGGCCTGGAGCTAGAGGTGTCGCAGCGCACCGCCCAGCTCACCGAGCTTGCCGACCACTTGCAGACCGCACGCGAAGACGAGCGCCACCGCCTCGCACGCAACCTGCACGACGAGCTGGGCGCCCTGCTCACCTCCGCCAAGCTCGACGCGGCGCGCATCCGCTCGCGGCTGGCCGGCACCGCGCCCGAGGCGCTGGAGCGCCTGGCCCACCTGGTCGACACGCTCAACAGCAGCATCGCGCTCGGCCGCCGCATCATTGAAGACCTGCGCCCCTCCACCTTGAGCAACCTCGGCCTGGTGCCCACGCTCGAGATCCTGGTGCGCGAATTTGGCGACGACTCCGGCATCGCCGTGCACTGCGACCTTGAGCCCGTCAAGCTTCAAACCGACGCCGAGCTGGTGGTCTACCGGCTGGTGCAGGAGTCGATCACCAACATCACCAAGTACGCCCGCGCCCAGAACGTCTGGATCAGACTGCGCCCGCACGACGGCAAAGTCGAGATCACGGTGCGCGACGACGGCGCGGGCTTCGACACCAGCGTGCAGCAGCGTTCCGTCTATGGCCTGGTGGGCATGCGCTACCGCGTCGAGGCCGAAGGCGGCACGCTTTACATCACGTCGGCGCCTGGGCAAGGCACGCAAATCCGGGTCTGCCTCCCGGAGTCAGTGCTGCCTGCATAGGAGCCTTGTCAGCGGCCTCCTACACAGACCCGCTCACTCGTCCGTCAACACGCAGGCGGGGTGGCCTATCGCCAGGAAACGCAGTGGGCTAGACACTGAGTTCACCAAAACGCAACCGAACCAGGAGCCCACACATGCTGCATTACGCCGTTGTTTTCTTCGTCATCGCCTTGATTGCTGCCTTGTTCGGCTTCGGCGGGATTGCCGCCGGTGCCGTGGGCATCGCCAAGATCCTGTTCATCGTGTTTGCCGTGCTGGCCATCGCCAGCTTTCTCTTTGGCGTGATCCGCAAGCGCTGACGCCAACTCACTCCACCCACCTCCATCCGAAGGAACCATCATGTTGACCAAAAGCAATTTCGACCAACCGACCACCGTTGCTGACCAAGCCACACAAAAGGCTGACGACGCCATCAAATCTACCCACCAGGTGGCCAACCAGGCGATGGACAGCCTTGCCAACGGCGTGCAAGAGGCTCGCAAGCAAGCGGCGCCCTTGCTCGACCGTGCCGCCGAACAAGCCAGTGCGCTGGCCCACCGCGGCGTGGACGCCGTGCGCAACGGTTCACAGCAGCTGCGCAACACCGCGCTGCACGCGACCGACACCACCGCCGGCTACATCAAGAACGACCCGATCAAGGCCGTGCTGATCGCCGCCGCGACGGGCGCTGCGCTGATGGCGTTGATGAGCCTGATCAGCCGTTCGCGGCATCACGACTGATCGACACCGGAGAGCTGTGATGCACCCCCTCCTGCGCCTCGTCACCAACCAGCCACAACTGCTCGCCGAGCATGCTGAGGCCTACGCCGACTTGTTCGGCGAAGAACTCAGCACCGCTTCGGCGAAATGGAAGCGGCAAGCCCTGCTCGGCGCCTTGGCGTTGTTCGGGCTGGTTGTGGGGGCGGTGCTGGCGGGTGTGGCCCTGATGCTGTGGGCGGTGATCCCGCCTGCAGGCATGCAGGCTCCCTGGGCGCTGATTGCTGCACCGCTGCTGCCGCTGCTCGCTGCCATCGGCTGCGCGCTGGCGGCTCGCTCGCCTTCCACCGGCCCGGGTCTCTTTGGCGCGATGCGCCAGCAGGTCAAGGCCGATGTGGCGATGTTGCGTGAAGTGAGCGCACCGTGAGCGCCGACCCGCGTTTGCCTGCCGCCGAGCGACTGGCCGTGTCGCGTGAGCGGATGCGCCTGTCGATGAAAGCTCGTGCGTCCACCGCACCCGCCGCCTCCGACAATGCGAGCCCCTTGTTCAAATCTCTCCAAAACTGGTGGGCTGGACACCCTCTGCATGTGGCGGGCACAGTGGCTTCTGATGCAGTCAATACCCTGATTCGCCCCTTCGCGCGGCGCCACCCGATTGCCCTGGTGGCGGGCGCTCTCGTCTTGGGGGGTTTACTCGTCTGGGCCAAACCCTGGCGCGGCATTCTCAAGCCGGCCTTGCTGGTCGGCCTGTTACCGCAGCTGCTGACCAAGCTCATCGCCGTGGTGCCGCTCGAGTCGTGGCTGGCAGTGCTGGCGTCGTTCACTCAAAAGAAGAGCGAACAGCCCCCGCCCTCGACCGCGAAAACAGAGCCCACACAGGCCACAACGCCGAGCGCTCAAGCCCCGCTGCACTGAGCCGCAAAGGCGTAGCCCAGCTGTTCGCGCTTGGCGTGGTACATGGCCGCGTCGGCCTTGCTGATCAAGTGTTCTGAGGTCACGGCGTCGTCCGGGCACATCGCAATGCCGATGCTCGGGCGAACCACGAGTTGCAGCTCGCCTATGCGCACTGGCGCCGACACCACATCGAACAAGTGCGCTGCCAGTCGGCACAACTGCGCGCTGGTCGTCGAGCCGATCACAAGGCAGGCAAATTCATCACCCCCGAGGCGGCTCACCATGTCTTCGTGCCGAATGGCACGCTGCAAGCGCGCCGCCACGATGCCGAGCACCTGGTCGCCAATGTTGTGCCCATACGAGTCGTTGATGGTCTTGAAGCCATCGAGGTCGAGGTACAGCACGGCAAAAGCCTGGCGCAGCGGCGGGAGTTTGGCGAGCGTGTCGTCCAGGCGCTCGTGAAAGAAGCTTCGGTTGGGCAACGAGGTGAGGGCGTCGTGCAGGGCCTCGTGGCGAGCCTTTTGCTCACCCGCACGGGTACCGGCCAGCTCAGAGCGCGCCTGTGCCAGCGCCGTTTGTGCATCGAACACCTGCAATTCGAGCGAGTAGCGGCGTGCCAGCTCGGCCTGCAGCGTGGCATGCAACTGGCTCAGCGCAGCCACACATTCGAGCACGCTGGCGCGCACCCGTTCCGCGCCGGCAGGCAGATCCAACAGGTGCTCATCGGGGGCCTGGTCGCTCACGCTATCGCTCAACCGGACTTCGATGGCCCCCACCAAGTCAACCCAGTCTTCGATCGGCACGGTCTCAGGCGGGCCCGACGGGGCACCCAAGAACGCGAACCCAAGGTCGCGGTGATCAGGCGACGAACGCTGGCTCGCCCCCTCGTTCAGCAGGGGGGTGCGCGATCTCTGTGGTGTATTCATGGCCCCACTTTGAGCCCCCACCGCACAGCCGTCTGTACGCCAGGGCACATCGCCCACGTAAAGATGAGATTCGGCGTGGCGCCGCTTCACAGCCAGTATTCCCACACCCGGCCGAACAGTTCCTTGATGCGCAGGTCGAGCGTGCGGCGCTTCCATTGCTTCAGGTTGATCTCTTGCGAGCCCGCCAGGTCTTTGTCAAACATGGCCTGCATCTGGGCGCCAAACTCCGAGCCCAGCACCACCGCATTCAGCTCGTAGTTGTGCAAGAAGCTGCGCCAGTCGAGGTTGGTCGAGCCCACCGTGGCCCACACGCCGTCGATCAACACGCTCTTGGCGTGCAGGATCACACCGTGCCGCTCGAAGATGCGCACCCCGCCGCGCAGCAGGCGGTCGTAGTAGGCGCGCCCAGCGTGGAACACCAGCCACGAGTCAGTCTGGCTGGGCAGGATCAGCTTCACGTCAACACCCCGCTCGGCCGCAGCCTCCAGCGCGGTGAGCAGCTGCGGGTCGGGCGCGAAATAGGCGTTGGTGATGAGCACGCTGGTTTCGGCACTGGCGATGGCCGAGAGCAGCGTGACGTAGATCAGGCTGTGCGCGTCGTCAGGCGAGCTGCCGATGGCGCGCACCACCTGCCGCCCGGCGGCTTGCGGCGGCGGGAAGTAGTTGCGCTCGGGCAACGTCTCGCCTTTTTGCAGGGCCCAGGTGGAGAGAAAGAGTTTTTGCAGCTCGGCCACCACCGGGCCTTGCAGGCGCACGTCGGTGTCGCGCCAGGCAAGCGTGCCGCTGGGGCGCACGGGGCGGCCCGACCTGAATGACCCCCCGGAATACACATTGCTGATGTTGATGCCTCCCAAAAAGGCG
>JBBRFR010000242.1:0-6133 GCA_038241485.1 Burkholderiales bacterium | reverse complement strand
AAACACGCTTTGAGGGCGCGACAGCGGATCAAGTGACATGCACCACTCGGTGACTTCGATCAGGTTGTCGGAGTACACATTTCGCAGGCGCGACAGGCTCAGTGCCAGTCGATCCTTCTCGATGCGCTGCGGCGCGTCGTTGGGTGGGTAGCCCTGCATGCAAGCGTAGATGCAGGCGCCGACCGCATAGATGTCGGTCCAGGGGCCCAGCGTGCCGTCACGGCGGTACATCTCGGGCGCGGCAAAGCCAGGCGTGTACATCGGGCGGATGAAATTGCCTTCTTTGCTCAGCACTTCGCGCGCGGCGCCGAAGTCGAGCAAGACCGCCTTGTTTTCGTTGGTGATGAAGATGTTGGCGGGCTTGATGTCCAGGTGCAGCATCTTGTGCTGGTGCACGATGCGCAAGCCGCGCAAGATCTCGTCGAACAGCGAGCGAATGGTGGATTCGCGGAAAACCTTGTCGCGCTTCAGGTCGCGCGCGGTGACGATGAAGTCTTGCAGGGTGTCGCCCTGCAAGTAGTTCATCACCATGTAGACGGTGTCGTTCTCGCGGAAGAAATTCAGCACCGAGACCACGCTCGGGTGCGAGATTTGCGCGAGGTTGCGGCCCTCTTCGAAGAAGCTCTTCAAGCCCAGGCGGTACAGCGGCTGCTTCTCAGGCTTGACGCGAGGCATCAATTCGCCCGGCGCACGCTCAGCCAGTGAAGAGGGCAGATACTCCTTCACCGCCACGAGATGGCGATCAGAATCTTCGGCCAGATAGACCACGCCAAAGCCGCCGGCTGCCAGTTTCTTGATGATCTGGTACCCGCCAACCACGGTGCCTGATGGCAGGGGGGCAGGTTTCGGCTTTGACATAATCCGATTTTGCAATGCGATAAGTTGAATGCCAGTCTACAGCATGACCGGGTATGCAAGCGCCACCGCCGGGGCGCAAACTGCGACAGAAACCACAGGCTCTGGCGAGGTGCGACCGAGCGTGTCGCAAGCCGCCAGCGTGACGGTGGAGCTGCGCTCGGTCAACGGTCGTTTCCTCGATCTCGGGTTTCGCCTGCCCGACGAGTTTCGGTCCTTGGAACCCGCGCTGCGCGACCTGCTGACGGGCGCCTTTCGCCGCGGCAAGATCGAACTGCGGCTGAACACCCGGGCCGAGACCGACACCGCTTGGCCGAACCCACAACCGGAGCAGATGAACCGCCTGACGCGCCTGGAAAGCACCATCCAGGGCTGGCTGCCCAAGGCGCAGCCCCTGTCCGTGCATGAGGTCATGCAGTGGTGCAAGAGTGGCACCCCGGCCGAAAAGCTCGACGAAGTGGCGCTTGAGGCCGCCAAGCGGTGCGTCATGGGCCTGGCCGAAGCCCGCGCCCGCGAGGGCGAGAAGCTGGTGGCCGTGTTGATGGATCGTGTGAAGCGCCTGCGCGAGCTAGCCAGCCAAGCCGAGCCGCTGGTGCCTGCCGTGGTGCAGCGCCTGCAGCAGCGCTTTCTGGAGCGCTGGCAAGAAGCCCTGGTGGCCACCGGTGCGGCACAGACCATCTCGCGTGAAGCCCTGCAAGAGCGCGCGCTGAACGAAGCGGCAGCTTATTCCATCCGCATCGACGTGGCCGAAGAGCTGGCCCGATTGCGCGCCCACACCGAAGAAATCGCCCGCCTGCTCAAGGCCGGGGGCGAGGTGGGCAAGCGGCTCGACTTCCTGATCCAAGAGTTGCTTCGCGAAGCCAACACCCTGAGCTCCAAGTCGTCGACGCTGGAGCTGACCAACATCTCGGTGGAGATGAAAGTCCTGATCGAACAACTGCGCGAGCAAGTCCAGAATCTCGAGTAATGGATTACCCCGGCAACCTCTTCGTGGTCGCAGCGCCCAGCGGCGCTGGCAAATCGAGCCTCGTCAATGCCCTGCTGCAGATGGACTCGCACCTGGTGGTGTCGATCTCGCACACCACGCGCAAGCCGCGCGGCCAAGAACAACATGGGCGCGAGTACCTGTTCATCGACGAGCCCGAGTTCCGCCGCAAAGCCGAGGCTGGCGATTTTTTCGAGTGGGCCGAGGTGCACGGCAACCTCTACGGCACCTCGCGCGCCGCAGTTGAGCAGCTGATCGCCAGCGGGCAAGACGTGGTGCTTGAGATCGACTGGCAGGGCGCGCTGCAGATCAAGAAGCTGTTTCCGAACGCCATCCTGATCTTCATCCTGCCGCCCAGCTGGGACGAGCTCGCCCAGCGCCTGACCCGCCGCGGCGAAGACCAGCCTGAGGTGATCGCCCAGCGCCTGTCCAACGCCCGCATCGAGGTGGCCCAAGCCCAGTATTTCGACTTCGTTATAATCAATGCCTTGTTTGAAACGGCGCTTTTCGACCTGAAAGCGATCGTTCATTCGCAGCGACTCAAATTCGCTGCCCTGCGAAGAAGCAAGCCTGCTGTCTTTGCGGCCCTGAATCTCTGTTAGCGCCCCTAGTTAGACCTCACCGGAGTACCTCCCCATGGCCCGCATCACCGTCGAAGACTGTCTCGTCAAGATCCCGAACCGCTTCCAGCTGGTGCTCGCAGCCACCTACCGTGCTCGCATGTTGAGCCAGGGCCATGCACCCAAGATCGAAACCAAAAACAAGCCCGGCGTGACCGCGTTGCGCGAAATCGCCGCTGGCGAAGTCGGCATTGAGATGCTGCGCAAGGTGCCGCTCTGAAGCGAGCGTCTGCCAATTAATCGCAAACGGCCCCACAGGGGCCGTTTGCTTTTGGGGCGACAGCACAAGGTCTTCGCCGATCCGCGATAAATTCGGGGCATGGCCGGCCCCATCACCACCTGGATTCGCGACGCCGCAAGCGGCGTAGGGCGCCGTTCGCGAGAACCGGCCGTGCCGGCCGCCACCAGCGACGCCGCCGCGGCCTCATTCGCCACGCTGACTAAGAAGCTCGACTACCTCGACGCCTCCGACATCAAGCGCGTGCGCGAGGCCTACCGCTTCGCCGATGAAGCCCACCTAGGCCAGTTCCGCGCCAGTGGCGAGCCCTACATCACCCACCCGATTGCCGTGGCCGGCCTGTGTGCCGAATGGAAGCTCGACGCGCAGGCGATCATGGCCGCGCTGATGCACGATGCGATGGAAGACTGCGGCGTGACCAAGGTCGCGCTGATCGAGCGCTTCGGCGCCGCCACCGCCGACTTGGTCGACGGCCTCACCAAGCTCGACAAGCTGCAGTTCTCTACCAAGGAAGAGTCGCAGGCCGAATCGTTCCGCAAGATGCTGCTGGCGATGGCGCGTGATGTGCGCGTCATTCTCATCAAGCTGGCCGACCGGTTGCACAACATGCGCACCATGGGCTCGATGCTGGCGACCAAGCGCATCCGCATCGCCCGCGAAACGCTCGACATCTACGCCCCCATCGCCCACCGGCTGGGCCTGAACCAGACCTACCGCGAGCTGCAAGAGCTGTCGTTCCAGCATCTCAAACACTGGCGCCACGCGGCCTTGTCAAAGGCCGTGCTGCGCGCTCGCGGCTACCGGCGCGACATCGTCGACCGCATCCAGCGCGAAGTCGAAAAAGCCTTTGCCGACACCAAACAGAAGGTGCAGGTCTTCGGCCGCGAAAAAACGCTCTATTCCATCTACGCCAAGATGCGCGAGAAGCACCTGAGTTTTGCGCAGGTGAATGACATCTTCGGCTTTCGCATCGTGGTCAACGCCTTGCCCGAGTGTTATCTGGCGCTGGGTGTGCTGCACCAGCTCTACAAGCCCCTGCCGGGGCGGTTCAAGGACTACATCGCCATCCCCAAGGCCAACGGCTACCAGTCGCTGCACACCACACTGGTGAGCCCGCTGGGCACGGCGGTGGAGTTCCAGATCCGCACCGAGCCCATGCACGCGGTGGCCGAAAAAGGCATCGCAGCGCACTGGATGTACAAGGTTGGCGGCAAAGGCCAGGCGCAAGACGCACAGCGCCTCGGGGCGCTGTGGTTGCAGTCCCTGGTCGATATTCAAGACGAAACGCGCGATGCCAGCGAGTTTCTCGAGCATGTGAAGATTGACCTCTTCCCCGATGCGGTCTACGTGTTCACGCCCAAATCGAAAATCATGGCGCTGCCACGCGGCGCGACGCCAGTCGACTTTGCCTACGCCATCCACTCCGACGTGGGCGACCACTGTGTGGCGGCCAAGGTCAACGGTGACCCGGTGGCCTTGCGCACCGAGCTGCGCAGCGGTGACGTGGTGGAGGTGGTCACCGCCCCCGGCGCACGGCCCAACCCGGGCTGGCTGAACTTCGTGCGCACTGGTCGGGCACGCTCGAAGATCCGCCACTACCTCAAGAACATGGAGCAAGAAGAGTCGCAGCAGCTGGGCGAAAAGCTGCTGGCCCAGGCGCTGCGCGCCGAAGGCCTGACGCTCCCCGACAGCGACCCGAACGACGCTACGGCGGTGGCCTATTGGCAGGGGCTCACCAAGTGGAGCGGCAACCGCTCGCGCGCCGACCTGCTCACCGACATCGGCCTCGGCCGCAAGATCGCCATCATCGTGGCCAAGCGCATGGCGCAGCTGATGCTGGAGCGCGGCGCCAAACCCGACGCCCTCACGCTCACCATGGGCCGCTACGCCGCCGAAGACGACGCCACGCCCACCCAGGGCCTGGTGGTGATCGACGGCGCCGAAGGTGCGTCGGTGCAAATGGCCCCCTGTTGCCGGCCTATCCCGGGCGACGACATCTTGGGCTACCTCGGGCGGGGTGAAGGCCTGTTGGCGCACACCGCCGAGTGCAGCGTCGGCAAGCGCTTGTTCGAGCGCGACAACGAGCGCTGGATCAGCGTTGACTGGGCCGAAGAACCCACGCGCGCCTTCGAGACCGGCGTCACGCTGCTGCTGAAAAACGGCAAGGGCGTGCTGGCCCAGGTGGCCTCGGCGGTGAGCTCGGCCGAAGCCGACATCACCCACATCGACATGGACGACGAACCCGCCTCCGAAACCACCGAGCTGCGGCTCTTGGTGAGCGTGCGTGACCGGCTGCACCTGGCCGATGTGATGCGCACGCTTCGCCGTGCACCCGCGGTGCTGCGGGTGGTGCGCGTCAAGCCTTAGGCCTTGGCGGGTAGCTCACCTCGACCACGGCCAGCTTCTCCAGACCACCCGGCGTCACCAACGACACCTCGTCGCCCACCCGCGCCTTCAGCAAGGCCCGAGCAATCGGCGACACCCAGCTCACTTCGCCCAGCAGGTTGTCAACCTCGTCGACGCCCTTGATGGTGATGGTGCGCTCTTCGCCACGCGAGTTTTCGTAGGTCACCGTCGCGCCGAAGAAAACTTGGTCGCTGCCGTGGTGCACCGACGGGTCGGCCACTTCGGCAATGTCGAGGCGCTTGGTCAGGAAGCGGATGCGTCGGTCGATCTCGCGCAGGCGCTTCTTGCCGTAAAGATAGTCGCCGTTTTCCGAGCGGTCACCGTTCTTGGCGGCCCACGAGACCACCTCGACGATCTTGGGTCGCTCGACGTCGAGCAGCGTCATCAGCTCTTCGCGCAGGCGTTTGTAGCCCTCGGGCGTGACGTAGTTCTTGCCGCCCGCGGGCAGCGCCGGCAGGGCGAGGTCGTCGTCATCGTCATCGCCGCTGCTCTCTTTGGTAAAGGCCTTGCTCATCAGGAAATCTCCGTGCTACGCACGCCGAGGTCGCCCTCGGGGCGGCCCGTCGGGCTCATTGGCGCGATTGTCTGGGACGGCGAAGCCTCCGTTGACTGCAGGGCCTGCCGGCAACAGGGCACGATCACACACGGCCCCCGGCGATCAATGAACCAGCCCCTGCCGCACGGCGTAAAGCACCAGCTCGGCGGTGCTCGTCACGTGGAGCTTGTCGAGGATGTGAGTCCGGTGCGTGCTCACTGTCTTCACGCTGATCATCATCTCTTCGCCGATCTCGGTGAGCGACACGCCTTTCAGCAACAACAACATGATCTGGTGCTCGCGCACCGACAGGCGCTGGTGCGGCGGTCGGGCATCCCGGCCCTGCAGGCGGTCTTGCACATGCGGCGCGGCGCGTGCACTCAGGTATTGCCCGCCGCAGGCCACCCGCCGTATGGCGGCCACCAGCTCGGTCGGCTCAGCGTCTTTGGCCACGTAGCTGTTGGCACCCGCCTGCATGGCGACCAGAGCGTATT
>JBBRFR010000241.1:0-6159 GCA_038241485.1 Burkholderiales bacterium | reverse complement strand
TGGCGAGTTCGAGCTTGCCGGCTACGATTTTCTAGAAGTCGAGGATGTCGTTGATGATCTCCAGCAGCGACTCGCCCGAGCGGTACACCGCCTGCACAAAGCGGCGCTGCTTGTCGGTGAGCTGGGTGCCCAGCAGCAGCTCGGTCATGCCGAGGATGCCGTTCATCGGCGTTCGGATCTCGTGGCTCATGCTGGCCATGAACTGGCTCTTGGCCTGGCTGGCGTGCTCAGCGGCGTCGCGGGCCAATTGCAGCTCGACTTGCTGCTGGTGCTCGGCCGTCACGTCGCAGCCGAGGCCGTAGACGCGGATCTGCCCATCGGGCATGCGGCGCGAGCGGGTGCGCGAGCGCATCCAACGCAGCCCCATGCGCGGGTGCTGTACGCGGTAGACGATGTCGGTCGCCTCCAGCTGAAGCTCGCGCTCGCGGCGGGCGTCGAGCAAGTGAAGGTCGGCCGGCTCGACGCAGGCTTTCAGCTCGGCTGGGGCAATGTCGAAGTTGGCGCGGGTGATCCGTTGCCCCTCGTACTTGATGGTGGTCAAGAACTGGAAGTGGTCGCGCTCGGGGTTGGTGACGAAGATGCTGTCTTCCACCGTGTCGGTGAACTCGCGGAAGCGCGCCTGGGCCTCTTGCAGCTCGCGTTCGGCCAGGCGGTGCTGGGTGATGTCGCGTGCCAGGGCGATCAGCAGGTTGGGCTGGCCTTGTTCGTCGCGCAGGGCAAAGTAACGCGCGCTGACCACCCGCGGCCCGTGGGGTGTGTCGAGCTCAAAATCGCGCTCCACGGCGCTGTGCTGGGCCACCGCCTCGGTCATCGCCGGGCCGGCCAGGGCAGCCACCTTCCAGCCCAGGGCTTCGCCCACGGTCTTGCCGACCATGTCTTCCCGCTTCACGCCAAATTCCTGTTCAGCGTGGGCGTTGATGCCGAGGACACGGCGCTCGGCCACGCTGAACACGTACAGGCTGGCGGGCAGGTTTTCCACCAGCTTGTGCAAGAACTCGCGGTCGACCTGGGTCTGGGCTGGCGCAAGCGGCGTAGCAGCCGCTTCGCCGCGAACCGCGTCGCGTTCGGCCAACAGGCTGAGCTGCAGGTGCACGGTTTCGAGCAGGCTGTGCAGTGCGGCATCGTCAGGCCGGCACGGCACGGCATGCAGCTCAATCACCGCCACCGAGCGACCGGCTTGCGACACCGGCACCACCACGCCGCACCAGGGCACACCGGCCGACGGCGGCGTGACCACGGCGTGTTGCTGCATCACTGCCAAACCCATGCCGCTCAGGCGGCTGCGCACCGTCATGCGGGTAGCGGCTTCAACCTCGTCGTTTTCGCTCAAGGCGCACAACTCGGCGATGTCGTGGCTTGACGACACCACCTGCCACACCGACAGGTCGCGTGCGCCCAGGCCGTGGGCCAGCGTCGCGGCCACGGCATGAAGCGCCTCATGCAAGGTGTTGGCCTTGGCTAAACAACGCGCCACCTGGTTGAGCAAATCGAGGTAGACCGCGGCGTTTTGCACCGGCGGGGGCGCGCCCGGCGCGACATCGTTCAGCGGCACGCGCTCGTGGCCTGCGGCGTCGTTCTGGCTGACACGCCTCAAGCCCATGGCTCCCGCCAGCGCCACGGCGGCGGCCAGCGACAACCATCGGGCCAGGTCAGCCCCAGCGGCCAGCGACAAGCCAGCCGCCAGCGCAGCAAAGCCCAACAACAAACGGGCAGTCAATAACATGGGCATGGCAAAAGAAGGGGGGACATCGACGCGACCAAGGTTTCGCACAAGCCAGGCAGCGGCTTACCGTCTTGTTTTCGGCAGGAACGCAACTCACTTGAATCGCGACGGCCCGCGCAGAGAAGCCGCGTGGTCAGTCCTTACAATCATTGCAATGACGCTTGTGCTGCTCTCTGTGTTGGCACTGCTTGCCATGCTGGCTGCAGCGGCCGCCGTGGCCTGGGCCCTGCACTTGCAACGCGGGCAGCGTGCGCTGCAAAACGATCTGCAAAGCAGCCGCGCCCAGGCACAAGCCCTCGCCGGCGCTCTCGACGTGTGGCAATGGCGCACCGACTCACAACACCGGCTCAGCCTGCTGCACCCGCCCCCATCAACCAGCGCGCGCTGGCCCGCCCTCGACGGCAAACCACTGCTGTGGGAGCACTTCCAGTCTGACGACAACGCCGCCCTGCGTGCCCGTGTGCACAGCCACGCCGCAGTTGAGGCGGTGCCGGTGTGGCACACCGACAGCACCGGCGAGCGCCACGAGCTGGTGTTGCGCGGTGCCCCGCTGCTCGACATGACGGGCCGCTTTGCCGGCCATGTGGGCACGGCGCGCGAGCTGCCGGCCCTCGCCCTGGCGGCAGTCACAGCCCCCGAGCTGGAAGCCAATGGCAGCGACCACGAATCGTTCAGCTACACCGTCTCGCACGACCTGCGCGCGCCCATCCGGGTGGTAGAGGGTTTCACCAAAATCGTGAAAGAAGACTACGGCCGCCTGCTCGACCGCATCGGCAACGACCACCTCGACCGCGTGCTGGGCGCTGCCGCGCGCATGAACAGCATGATCGACTCGCTGCTCGCGCTGTCGCAGCTGTCATCGCGCCCGCTCTCGCGCCAGCCGGTCAACCTGACCCAGCTCGTGGGCTACATCGTCGACGACCTGCGCCGCCAGTCGCCAGAGCGGCAGGTCGAGGTGTTCATCGAGCCGGGCATGCAGGTGCAAGGTGACGCCACCTTGCTGCGTGTGGCGCTCGAAAACCTGCTGGGCAACGCCTGGAAGTACACCGGCAAATGCCGCGAGCCGCGCATTCGCTTCGAGCGCACCGAACACGAGGGCCGCCCGGCCTTCAGCGTGCGCGACAACGGCGCGGGTTTCGACATGCGCTTCGCCGACCGCCTGTTCGGCGTGTTCCAGCGTTTGCACAGTGCGAACGACTTTCAGGGCACGGGGGTCGGGCTGGCGTCAGTGCGGCGGATCATTCGCCGGCATGGGGGCGACATCTGGGCCGAAGGCGAGGTCGATCGTGGGGCGCGCTTCGTATTTTGGTTAGGAAAGTAGCCAGAGGGCCGCCTCTTTTTGGACGCAAAGGTCGCCAAGAAGACGCAAAGACCGCAAAGAAAACCAAGCTCTTCTTTGCGATCTTTGCGCGTATTTCCTTCGCGGCCTTTGCGTCCAAAAAGACCGTTCCCGTGCTCAAGCCTCGCCCGGCTTCGAGAGCAGCTCGACCGCATCCAGCAGGCGCTCGGCCTGCACCTGCAGGGGCCGCGATTCTGTTGCGGCGAGGCGTTGCAAACGTTCGAACGCCGCCGCACGCGGCAACGAATAGCGGTGCATCAGCACACCCACCGCCATGGCGATGGTCTGGGACATCACGTCGCCGCCCTGCGCTTGCGAGGTGTTGGCCGCATCGACCTGGCGCATGCCCAGCTGCGCAAACGCTGCTTCAACCGCCGGCACGATCTGGCGGATGTCGAGCGGCTTCACGAGATACGCCACCGCGCCCAGCTCCTTGACCTGGGCCACGGTCTCGTCGTCTGAGAAGGCTGACAAAAACATGAACGGCATCTGGCAGTACTCGCGCAGGTAGGCCGCCACGTCGAAACCGCTCTTGCCTTCCATGCGGATGTCGAGCAGAGCAAGGTCGGGCTTGTGGGCACGGGCCAGCAAAATCGCGTCGTCGCCGTTGTCGGCGTCGATGATCTCGTAGCCCGCTGCGGCCAGGCCGTGCGTCAGCGTGGCCAGCACCAGCCGGTCATCGTCGACCACGAGAATCTTGCCTTTTTGCGCCACGAGCAGCCCCTAACAAGCAGGCACCGATTGTGGCCGAAACCCCTCTCGGCGAGCCATCAGCTTGTAAGCAGCCGCAGGCCAGCTCACACCGGCTCAAGCCGCGTCACGCCTGGCGGCACCAAGGCCACGGTCGCGACCACATCGTCACCTTGCTGCTCGATGGTGAGGCTGGCACTGCGCCGGGGCAGCAAGGCACGCACCAGGCCCAGACCCGACACACCCCCCGGGAAACGCGACAAGCTGAAGCCGGGCGGCAACAGCCCGCGGTTGGCCACACCGATGCGAATGCTCGCCTCGCCACACACCAGGCTGCAATGCACCGCCGAAGGGTCGTCGATGGCAAAGCTGTGTTTGACAGCGTTGGTCAGCAGCTCGTTGATGCTGAGCGCAATCGGGATCGACTCGGCCTCGGGCAGCGCCCACAGGTGCGGCGCCGGCCCTTCGACCGTGAGCCGGATGTTGCGCCCGAAGGTGCGTTGCACCGAGCCGGTGATGGCCTCCAGCACGCTCTTCACCCGCAGCGGCCCGGTCACGCCAACCTGCAAGCCATACACCTGCGCAATCGCCTGCACCTGGCCCACCACCTCCGACATGGCGGCCGCCATCTCGGGCTTGCGCGCGCCGATTTGTTGCAACAGGCCGGCCACACCTTGCAGGTTGTTCTTGATGCGGTGATGCACTTCTTTCACCAGCATCTCGCGCTGCGCGATGGCGGCTTCAAAACGCGCCTCTTGTGCGGCGCGCTGTTCGGTCACGTCGGTCGCCACCAGCAGCAACTGGTCGGCGGGAGCGCCGGGCGAAGCCAGCGGCAGGTAGCGAGCGTCCCACAGCCGGGTTTCGCCGTTGGCCTCGACGCGGTACTCACGCTGCGTCACGTCGCGCGCCGCCAGGGCTTGCGCCATGTCGCGGCGGCGCTGCTCGGCCACGAGGGGGCGGTACACCTCCTCCGGCGTGCGCCCGATCATCTGCGACGGTGACTGCTCGGCACTTTGCGCTGCCAGCTGGTTGACCTGCAAGATGCGCAGGCTCTCGGCGTCGAACAAGGTGATGGCCAGCGGCGCCGCTTCGATCACTCGCTGCAAAGAGGCCTGCGCCTCGGCCGTGCGCGCTTCGGCCTGGCGCCGGCGCTCGATGTCGAGCAAGGCATAGGTGAGCTGACGGCCGGTCGATTCGCGCCCGGTGACCACGGCGTTGCCCACCACCCAGAACTCGCGCCCATCGCGCGCCTTGACTTTGCACTCGAAGGTTTCCGCCTGGCCTTCAACCAGCTCGTTGAGGTATTGCGTCTGCCTGAAAGGGTGCTGCGCCCCCGGCGTGGCCACGGTGCTCATGGGCCGGCCGATGAAGTCGGCCAGATCACCGCCGAACATGCGGCGGGCCGAGCGGTTCATCCACTCGATGCCCATCGGCCCGACGGTGACGATGCCCACCAGCACCGAATCCAGAATCGCCCGCGTGCGCTCGGCCTGCAGCGCCACCGCCTGCTGCGCACGATGGCGGTCGTCGACGTTGACGTACGAAGCGATCAGGCCGTCGTCGAGGTTGTCACCATTGACCGGCCGGGTACTCACCTGCACCCAGATCAAGCTGCCGTCACGGCGCCGCAGCTGCCGCTCGGCCTGCCAGTTGCCGTGCTGCTGCATCGACTGGCGCGTCACGCCGCGCAGCCGCAGGTACTCGGACTCGTTGGCATACAGGGTCGAGGTGGCCAGGCCGTTCATCACACTCGGGTCGTTGCCGGTGAGCTCGGCCATGGCCTGGTTGGCGCGCTGGATGCGGTCGTTGCGGATGAAGGCAATGCCCACTTCCGACAGGCTGAACATCAGCTCGCGGTCGCGCGCCAGCGCCTCCAGCTCCATCTGCTGCGTCTTCAAGCGGGTGATGTCGGACAGCACCGCAATCGCCTCAGAGGCGTCACCCGCCGGCCCGGCGCGGCGCACGGTCAGCGCGCACCACACCCGCGCCTGGCCGGGCAAATCGATGGCGATCTCGGTCTCGAACACGGTGTCGTGCTCAAGCGCCGCTTCAATGTCGGCCACCAAGCGCTGCGCATCGGGCTGCGCCTGGAACAACTCATGCACCCCCGAGCCCACCACCTTGCCCGCGTGGAAACCGAGCAAGGCCTCGAAGCGGCTGTTGCAGCGCACCAGCACGCGCCCGCGCAAGTAGGCAATGCCGGCGGTGGTGCTCTCCAGGATGGTGGTCATCTCGTGCAGCAGCATCTCGCTGCGCTGCTGCGACTGGTGCTGCTCGGTGATGTCGAGCGTGACCACCGAGGTGGTGCGTTTGCCCGAAGCGAGCGTGGCCGGCTCCACCCGCGTGAGCAACCAGCGCTGGCCCAGCTCAGCGTGGCGGATGGCGTAGCGCACCTCGGCCCGCTCGG
>JBBRFR010000240.1:0-6165 GCA_038241485.1 Burkholderiales bacterium | reverse complement strand
GGCCATCGTTCGGCCGTGGCTGTGGTTCCTCAAGCAAACCTTCGACTGCCGCATCTTCCAAGAGCTCACGGTGCCCGACATCGTGAAGAAGGTGTTCGACGACCACAGCGTCGCCAACTTCGAGTTCAAGCTCTTTCGCAGCTACCGCAAATGGACGTACTGCGTGCAGTACCGCGAAAGCGACTTCGACTTCGTCGCGCGCCTGCTCGAACACGAAGGCATCTACTGGTACTTTGAGCACGCCGATGGCGAGCACAAGCTGGTGCTGGTTGACTCACAAAGCGCGCACGACGCGTCACCGGCCTGCGAGTCCCTGCCCTTCTACGAAGGTGGCACCGACGCGCCGCCCGACCAAGAGCTGGTGTCGGCCTGGCGCTTTTCGAGCTCGGTCATCCCGGGCCAGGTCACCTTGCGCAGCTACGACTTCGAGCGCCCGTCCACCGACCTCAAGGTTGACAAGACCAAGGCACGCCAGCACGAGCTGTCTGACTACGAAGTGTTCGACTACCAGGGCGACTACACCCAGTCCGCCGACGGCACGCAGTTCTCTGAAGACCGAGTCGACGAGATGCACACCCGCGCAATGGTGTTGCAAGGTGACTCCAACGGCCAAAGCATCGAGGTCGGTCGCCTGTTGAAGCTCACCAACCACCCGCGCGAAGATCAGAACATCGAGTACCTCATTACCGGCATCAACCTGCATGCGCAGACCGACGCCACCGAATCGGGCTCGACCGCCAGCAGCGCCTTGCGTTGCGACTTCACCGCCGTCCCGTCAGACCAGCAGTTCCGCCCCGAGCGCCACACCCGCAAGCCGGTGGTGCACGGCCCGCAAACCGCGGTGGTGGTGGGCCCCGGCGGCGAAGAAATCTTCACCGACAAATATGGCCGCGTGAAGGTGCAGTTTCACTGGGACCGTTACGGCAAAAAAGACGACAAAAGCTCGTGCTGGGTGCGCGTGTCGCATCCCTGGGCCGGCAAGAACTTCGGCGCCATCCACATCCCACGCATCGGGCAAGAGGTGGTGATCGGCTTTCTCGAAGGCGACCCCGACCAGCCGCTGATCACCGGCCGTGTCTACAACGCCGAGCAGATGCCGCCTTGGGAGCTGCCAGCCAACGCCACACAAAGCGGCATCCTCACGCGCTCGTCTAAAGGTGGCGGGTATGGAAATGCCAATGCGATCCGCTTCGAAGACAAGGCGGGGTCAGAGCAGCTTTGGATTCACGCCGAGAAGAATCAAGACATTGAGGTCGAGAACGACGAATCACACTCGGTCGGGCACGACCGCACCAAAACCATTGGCCACGATGAAACGGTGCATGTGAAGCATGACCGCACTGAGACAGTCGATAACAACGAAACGATCACCATCGGGGTCGATCGCAAAGAGAAGGTCGGCAGCAACGAGACCATCGCCATCGGCTCCAACCGCACCGAGACGGTGGGGGCCAACGAGAAGATCACGATTGGCGCCAACCGTACCGAGGCGGTGGTGGTCAACGAGACCATCACCATCGGCGGCGACCGTAGCATCACTGTCAGCAAGAGTGAGACCGCCACCGTTGCCCTGCAACGCACGCACAACGTCGGTATCAACGAGACCATCTCGGTGGGCGCCGCCCAAGAAATTAACGTCGGTGGAGCGCAAAGCGTAACCGTCGGCCTGATTCAGAACATTTCAGTTGGCGCCAATCAGAGCACCGATGTGGGACGCGATCAAAGTGTGAGCGTTGGCAGAAACCAGAGCAACACGGTAGGCGGCGACCGCAAGCTCAAGGTGGCGGGTGCGCAAACCACCGAAGTCACCAAGTCGCGCGTCGTCAAGGTGAGCGAAGACGACGGTTTGACCATCGGCAAGAAGCTGGCCATTGAAGCGGGCGACTCCATCACCTTGAAGTGCGGCAGTGCCGAGTTGGTGCTGAAAAAAGACGGCACCATCAGCTTGAACGGCAAAAACATCACCTTCGAAGGCTCGGGCAAGGTCACCGTCAAAGCGTCGAGCGACTTGGTGCTCAAGGGCTCCAAGATCGCCCAGAACTGACACTGCACTTCACGGAGCACAAGCACATGTCCCAACTCTTCGACCCCGCCCTGCTGATGGCCCATCAAGGCATGATCCAGAGGGCTTTGGTGAGCAGCCTCACTCATGAAGGGGCAGTCTTCGTGCTGCTTGCGCAGCGCCCCGTGCCGATCAGCTGCCTGGTACTCCAGACCGCAGGCTCGTCACCGAGCCTGCGCGAAGGCGACGAAGTTCTGGTGTGGCTCGACAAGGCTGGCGGCAGCGACTCGGGCGTCGTACTCGGGCGCGTGGCCCTCTACGCAGACCCCGGCTGCGTCACGTCACCAGAAGAGTTCGCACGGCGCCCCCGCACCTTGGTTCTAGAAGCCCAAGAAGAGATCGTGCTGCGCAACGGCCGCGCCCGCATCCGCCTCGGTGCCGATGGCGACGTAGAAATCCTCGGAGAGAGCTTCAGCAGCCGTTGCCGCCGGGTCGTGCGTTTGCTCGCACCCATGATCAAGCTGAACTGACGGCGGTTGAGCAGCATGTCACCCGACCACGTCTCACGCGGGGCCCGGCCTCGGCTCGTCGATGTTGCGCGGGTGTGGGTCGGCCCCTCATTGGCGTCGCCGCCACCTGCTGAAGCGAGCAGCCAAGACTTCGGCATCCGGCACGAAGACACGGCTGCATTTCGCGCGCGAGTGGCCGCTGAATGCCTCGACTGCCTGGGCATGCTGCGCAGCTACCGCGAGCCGGTGGCAGGAGAAACATGGCTGATTCCAGCCGCATCGGAACGTCGGTTGCTCGCCCAGGCGCAGGCCGTGCTGGTGCTGGGCCCGGCCGCGATGGCACAAGCCCAAAGCCTGGCACTCGACCCCGATGTGCCCGACCCAGACCGCGTGTTCGCTGCGCTGTTCGTGGTGGGCAGCACGGCGGGCCGCGAATACCTGGAGCAAGGCCTGCCCATTTTTCAGGCCGCTGTCGAGCGTGACCGCGCAGAGGCCGCGGCCGCAGTGGAAGCCTTGTGCATTTGCCCAAGCGTCGAACTGCCCCACGTGATGCTGCCCACACTCCAGCATGCTTCACCGGCCGTGCGTGCGGCTGCCGTGCGTGTGCTCGGCTATCGCGGCGAGCTAACCAGCGATCAGTGGTGCCGCGCCATCGGCGACTCCGATCAGCGGGTCGTCATGTCAGCGCTGGGTGCAGCACTGCACGAGACTGACCGCGGGCGCGCCAACCAAACGTTGCAACCGCTTTACACCAGCGACCAGGAGATGCTTGTGCGCGCAGCGCTTCGAGCGGGCCTGTCTCTTGGCCTGCCTGCCGCGCTCGAAGCCGCACGCCAGATCGCCACCACAGCCCCGGCCTGGGCCGACTCGCTCTACCTTGTTGCCCTGCATGGCCACAGCAGCGACCAGCCTCTGATCGAACGCTCGCTGGCATTGCACTTTCCTGCCGCGGCGCGGGCGCTTGGGAGAGCCGGTTGGCTGGCGCTTGGCCCTCGCCTCATCACAAGCTTTGCAGCAACACCCAGCGCTGCCGTGCTCGCACCCGAGGTGATGCGCGCGCTGAGTTGCATCGTCGCTCTGCCTGACCCACCGCCCACCGACCCCAATAGCCTTGCCCACGGGTGGGCGCAAGTGTCGCGTGAGTTGAACCCGGCGCTTCGCCACCGGGACGGCAAACCGCTCACGCTGATCGACCTGGCTGCACAGCTCCGCACAGGGTCGCTGAACCGGCCACAACGACAGGAGCTGTACTTCGAGCTGCAACTGCTGACGCAGGGGCAACTTCCACGCTTCAACGCTTTCGATTTTGTGGGCCAGCAGTTCGACGCACTCGACCGGCTGGATGCCTGGCTGGCCCAACAAGGCGCATCGGCGCCTCATTTGCACTGACACCGACGTGGACGAACCCGATTTCAATAACCACAGCGACTTCGCCGCTCAAGCCCTACCGATCATTGATCGAGCCGGGGCACTGGCTCGTGTGGTGGTGGTCAAGGCAACCTTCTCTCTAGAGCACCCCGGGCCGCTCAAACTGGCCGCAAAACAGCGTGCCATCCGGTTGGGCGACGAGTACTGGGGCGCACCCGAGGTTCCCGACATTCGCTTGCCCGGAGACTTCGGGCTGGAGAAGCTGGGAACCGATTTCGTGCTCAGCGGCTGCGCAGTCCCGCCCGCCGGGAATTCCACTTCAAACATGGAGGTAGACATTCGCGTGGCAGACCGCCGCAAGCTGCTGCGCGTTCACGGCAACCGCCAGTGGAAGCGCGGGTTGATGGGCGTCGTGCCAGGCTCCGCAGAGCCACTGCAGCGTGTGCCCCTGGCCTGGAGCCGTGCCTGGGGTGGTCTAGACCTCAGCGACCCTGCCAAACCGCTTGAAGACGCGCGCAACCCCATAGGCAGCGGCGTGACACGCGACCCCACCAGCCTGATCGGCAAGCCAGCACCACAGATCGAGTCGCCCGATCAGGCGATTGCTGAAGCGGGCGGGCGCAACGTTCCGCAAGGCTGCGCCGCGCTGGCGCCCCACTTCGCGCCCAGGCGCTTTGCCGCAGGCACCTACGACAAGGCCTGGCTGGACCAGACCTACCCCGCGCGTCCCGCCGACTACCGGCCCGAACACGAGAACTGCGCCGCCCCTGATCTGCATTTCACCAAGGGCTTGCGCGGCGGTGAGCCCGTTTACGTTTGCGGAGTACACGCAACCCGTGCGCTCGACTTCATGCTTCCGAAGTGGCTGGTACAGGTTCGGGCGCAGATCGACGGGCAGGTGCTCGACAAGCGCCCTGCGCTAGATACCGTGGTGCTCGACAGCGAAGCCATGACACTCGAACTGGTCTGGCGCGCCATCTTTCGCTGCCCGTCGCGCATGCGCAACCGCTTCACGACCATACGCGTGGACGCCAGGGAATTCTTGTCATGACCACCCCCGTGCAGATCGAAATGCCCGCATGGGAGGCCGTGACCTCTCTCGGCGAGTGTGCCGCCGAGACGGCGCTGCTTTGGGAAGCCGGCGCCGTGAATCTCGCACCCTCGCGTTTCGTGGGCGACGACGGCGCACGCATCGCCATGTGCAGCAGCCCCGCGCTCACCCCGGCCCTGTTGGGCACTGACCGGCTGCTTGAGCTGGCGGGGCTGGCCCTGGAACGGCTGGTCCGCGTGCCCGAGGCCGGGTTGCGCCAGGGCATGACGCTGCTGCTGTGCCTGCCCGAACACCTGGCCGGTGGCTCAAACACTTTCGCGCTGAGCGCTGAAGGCCAGGCACTGGTTCACGCGCTGGCCCAGCGGCCATCGCTGGCAAGCCTGCAATTCAAGATCGAGCCCTTCCCTTTTGGCAGAGCTGCAGGCGCCTTGTCGCTTCAGCGAGCCACCGAGTTGGTTGCGGCCGGCCAGAGCGTGCTGTGGGGCGGCGTGGACTCGCAACACGACTGGCAGTTGCTCAAAGGCCTGGCCGCCGACGACCGCCTGCTGACGCAAGAGAACGTCGATGGCATACGCCCCGGCGAAGCCGCCGCGTTCGCCGTGCTCCAGCAAACCAGAGGCTCCACCACCTGCCCGGTCGTCATGGGCATCGGCCTGGGCCGCCAGGCGGCCCCCAGCGAGACTCAGCCCGCCAGCCGTGCCGAAGGGCTCGCTCGCGCGGTGAGAGCGGCCACGTCGCTGCTGCGCGACCAGCACCGCCGTTGCGGGCACTGGCTGTTCGACACCACTCATGAGGTCGTGGCCACGCAGCACTTGCAACATGTGCTGACCGCATGCGCAGACATCGTGGGCCTGCGCACCTCGCTGCATGCCCCGCTGAAGACCCTGGGCGACGCCGGTGCTGCAAGCCTCTCTTTATTTGCAGTCCTGGCCGCAGAAGCCTGGAAGAACGGCTCCGCAGATGACGACACGGCGCTGCTCGCAGCTTGCTCGGGCAGCGGAGCCTGCGGCGCCATCCTGCTAGGCGAATCCATTGCAAGGTCACAACCATGACTGTCATTGCCAACAACCTCGAAGTCGCCGGCGAATCAACTGGCCACAGCGTGGTCTACATGAACCCCAGCATATGCATCACGCCGGCTGCGCCCAGCCCCTTGCCCATGCCATACCCCATCCTCACGGGCAGCGGCACCGGCAACCTCGACAGCGACGCCCGCAAGGTGATGATCGGCAACA
>JBBRFR010000239.1:0-6173 GCA_038241485.1 Burkholderiales bacterium | reverse complement strand
GGTCGACGCTTCATTGCGCTTCACGTTGCCAGCCACCGCCCCGAGCAAGCCCAGTTTGCCGGTGAGCAAGCCGCCGCTTGCACCGCCCGTGCGGCCAGAGAACTGGATCGCCGGGCTCATGGTGTAGTCGGCCGACACCATCTGGCCCTTCTGGAAGTTGCTGCCTTGGCGCATTTCGCCTGAGGCCTCGAGATCACGCTCGCGCATCATGTTGTTCATGGCACGACCACGCTCGACGATGACGAAGCAGTTGCTCTGCTGGATCATCAAACGCAGCACCGGCAGCGTGGAGCCGAGTTGGTTGCGGCGCAGTTCGTAGTACCAAGGGGCGTTGGTTTCTTCTTGCAGTGCAACCGTGCCGAGTGTTTCAGCGCACTTTTCGAGTTGGCTGTTGTTGCCCTCAACATTGCCGCCACCTGCCGAACCGGAGACCACGCCCTTGTTGCCCCCCAAGGACGGCGCGGTGGAGCCGCAGCCGCTGAGCAGCAGCGCGGCGAATGCTGCAAGCGCAAATGGTTTGACCAGAGTCGCGTTCATTGAAACCTCTCAACGGTGTGGCATGCCGAAACAGGCTGCGAAGAAGTATAGATTCGGGGCCACACGAAAGCTTGCCCTGAACGGTGGCAGGTGACTTTGGTCGCGTGGCGCCCGCGTCTTACTACTCGCCCAGATAAGCCGCACGCACCTTGGGATCGCTCAGCAGCGCAGAAGCCTGGCCGCTCATGGTGACTTCACCCGACTCCATTACGTAGCCACGGTGGGCCAGTTGCAAGGCACGGCTGGCGTTTTGCTCCACCAGCAGGATGGTCACACCTTGTTTGGCGATGTCGGACACCACCTCGAAGATCTTGTCGACCATGATGGGCGACAAACCCATCGACGGCTCGTCCATCAGCAGCACCTTGGGCCGGGCCATCAGCGCGCGGCCCATGGCCAGCATCTGTTGCTCGCCGCCCGACATGGTGCCGGCCAGTTGGTTGCGGCGCTCCTTCAGCCGCGGGAAGATGCCGAACACCTTGTCGATGTCGGCGTCGATCTCTTTGTCTTTGCGCACAAAGGCGCCCATCATCAAGTTCTCGGTGATCGACATGCGTGAAAAAACGCCGCGCCCCTCGGGCACCATCACCAGGCCTTGTTTGACCAGGTCCCAGGCACCTTGCCCCTTGATCGATTTACCCAGGTACTCGATCTCGCCCGCGGCCACTGGCTGCAAGCCGGTGATGGCTTTGAGCGTGGTGGTCTTGCCGGCGCCGTTCGCGCCGATCAGGCTGACGAGTTCACCTTCGTTGACTTCGAAGGAAACGCCCTTGACCGCCTGGATTCCGCCATACGCAACCTTCAGGTCGCTGACTTTGAGAAAAGTGGTTGTCATGCCAGCCCCTCGCTCGCTGAATACAGCGAGCGATCCCCCTTGGGGATCGAGCCTGCCTTGAGGCGGCCCGGCGCCAGGCCCGTTGGAAGTTTGAATGAATGCTTCATATCGACTTTCAATGCGCCTTGTGGCCGGCGCCGAGGTAAGCCTCGATCACCTTGTCGTTGCGCTGCACCTCGGCGGGTGTGCCTTCGGCGATCTGCTTGCCGTAGTCGAGCACGGTGACACGGTCGCACAGACCCATCACGAGTTTCACGTCGTGTTCGATCAGCAGAATCGTGCGGCCGTCTTTGCGGATGGTGTCGATCAGCTCGCGCAGCACCACTTTTTCGGTGGCGTTCATGCCGGCGGCAGGCTCGTCGAGCGCGATCAGCTTGGGGTCGGTGGCGAGTGCACGTGCGATCTCCAGGCGACGCTGGTCGCCGTAGCTCAGCGTGCGAGCCTTGAACTCGGCGTATTTGCCAATGCCCACGTAGTCGAGCAACTCTTGCGCGCGTTTGGCAATGGCCGCTTCTTCGGCCTTGAAGCTGGCAGTGCGAAACACCGCGCCCACCAGGCCCGAGGCGGTGCGCACGTGGCGGCCGACCATCACGTTCTCAAGCGCCGTCATTTCGGCGAAGAGGCGAATGTTCTGAAAGGTGCGCGCGATGCCCGCCTTGGCCACTTCGTGCACAGCACTCGGCTTGTAGGGTTTGCCACCCAGCTCGAAACTGCCGGCGTCGGGTGTGTACAGCCCGGTGAGCACATTGAAGAAGGTGGTCTTGCCAGCGCCGTTGGGGCCGATCAGCCCGTAGACCTGGCCGGCCTCGATGCGGATGCCCACGTCTGACAAAGCCTGCAAGCCGCCGAAGCGCTTGGAGACACCACTGACCTTGAGTACGGTTTCAGTCATGGCGGCTCCTCACTTGCCTTGCGGCACAGGCGCCGCCTTGCCGTGCTCGGGTGTGGGCCACAAGCCGCGCGGGCGGGCCAGCATGATGGCGATCATGGCCAGCGCAATCAGCAGCTGGCGCAAGATGGCGGCGTCAAGCCGGCCATCGGTCATGTTCTGCAAGGGGCCGGCCACGTAGCGCAGCACCTCGGGCAAGGCAGCGAGCAACAAAGCCCCGAGGATCACACCCGGGATGTGGCCAATGCCGCCGAGCACCACCATCGCCACGATCATCACCGACTCTTGCAGGCTGAACGACTCGGGCGACACAAAACCCTGGAAGCTCGCAAACATCACACCCGACACCCCACCGAAGGTGGCGCCCATGCCAAAGGCCAGCAGCTTCAGGTTGCGCGTGTTGATGCCCATGGCCTTGGCGGCAATCTCGTCTTCACGAATCGCCATCCAGGCGCGGCCGATGCGCGAGCGCTCCAGCCGGTAGCAGATCAACACGCTGAAGACCACGAGCACCAGGAACAGGTAGTAGTAGTTGGTGACCGAGGGAATCTCGAAGCCGAAGAAGGTGTGTGACTTGGCGAAGTCGTAGCCGAAGATCTGGATCGACTCAATCTGGCTCAAGCCCTTGGGGCCATTGGTGATGTTGACCGGGGCGTCGAGGTTGGTCAGGAACACACGAATGATTTCGCCAAAGCCCAGCGTCACGATGGCCAGGTAGTCGCCACGCAGCTTGAGCGTGGGAGCACCCAACATCACGCCGAAAGCGCCGGCCACCAGCGCGCCCAGCGGGATCACCACCCACCAGGGTGCGTGCAAGCCATTCGGGAAGGCCACACCGATGGTGGAGAAGGTGCTGCTCAAGTGCGGCGACGCCAGCAGCGCGAGCATGTAGGCCCCCACCGCGTAGAAAGCCACATAGCCCAGGTCAAGCAGGCCGGCGTAACCGACGACGATGTTCAGGCCGAGCGCCAGCAACACGTAGAGCAAGGCAATGTCGATGATGCGCACCCAGGCATTGCCAAACTGCTGCGCGAACAAAGGCAGCACCAGCAGCAACACGCCAGCGATCAAGAAGACGGTGAGCTTGTTGTTTTTGAAGTTCATCATGTGCGGCTCCCGGGCTCAGGCGCGATCGGCCACACGCTCGCCGAGCAGGCCTTGTGGCCGCAGCGTGAGCACGAGAATCAGCACGATGAAAGCGAAGATGTCTTGGTAGTGGCTGCCCAGCACACCGCCGGTCAAGTCGCCGATGTAGCCTGCACCCATCGCTTCAATCAGACCCAGCAACACACCACCCACCATCGCGCCCGCGAGGTTGCCGATGCCGCCGAACACCGCCGCGGTGAAGGCTTTCAAGCCCGGCAGAAAGCCCATTGAGTGCTGCACTGAGCCGTAGTTGGCGGCATACATCACACCGGCGAGCGCCGCGAGCGCCGCACCGATGATGAAGGTGGCTGAAATCACCATGTCGGGCCGCACGCCCATCAGGCCGGCGACACGCGGGTTCTCGGCCGTGGCGCGCATCGCGCGGCCAAGCTTGGTGCGGTTGACGAGGTACATCAGACCCGCCAGCGTGACGGCGGTGGTGATCAGGATGACGATCTGCACCGTGTTAATCACCGCCCCGCCGATGTTGAACGGCTCCGAGGGCAGCAAGATCGGGTACGGCTTGGGGTTGGGCTTCCAGATGATCATGGCCAAGGTCTGCAGCAGCAGCGACACGCCCATCGCGGTGATCAGCGGCGCCAGGCGTGGCGCGTTGCGCAGCGGGCGGTAGGCGATCTTCTCGATGCTGAAATTGAGCATCGCGCACACGACGATGGCGGCAATGAGCGATATCAGCAGCAGCAACCAGCCCGGCCAGCCGGTGCTCGCGAGCACGCTGACGACCGTCCAGCTGGTGAGCGCACCCACCATCAATACCTCGCCGTGCGCGAAGTTGATCAGGTTGATGATGCCGTAGACCATCGTGTAGCCCAGTGCCACCAGCGCGTACACGCTGCCGAGCACCAGACCATTGATGATCTGTTGAATGAAAGTGTCCATCGAGGAGTCTCCTGCGAAATCGATAGCGGCTTGTCTTTTGAACGCCGCATGTGCTGCTCTAGCAAAAAGCCCGCCGTGGTGTTGCCTCCGGGGGCTCTGTGTAAGGGTGTGGCTCTGGCGGGGGGATTCTATGAGCCGCTTTTGGCCCGTCAGCCTGCGCGTTTCCCCGTACGGGGTCAGCGCTTTTTCTTGGCAGGGTGGGCTTGGGCCTCGGTGTTCAAGCGACGCAGTTCTTCCAGCCGCTCGCCGATGCGCAGCTCCAGACCACGCGGCACGGGTTCATAAAAACGCGGCGGCTTGATGTCGTCGGGCCAATAGTTCTCGCCCGCTGCGAAGCCGCCCTCTTCGTTGTGCGCATAGCGGTAGTCGCGCCCGTAGTCGAGGTCTTTCATGAGCTTTGTCGGTGCGTTGCGCAAGTGCAAGGGCACCGCGCGGGTGCCGTCTTGCGCCACGAAGCTTTTGACTGCCTTGTAGGCGGTGTAGAGGGCATTTGACTTGGGCGCCATGGCGAGAAACACCACGGCTTGCGCCAGCGCCAGCTCACCTTCGGGGGAGCCGAGGCGCTCGTAGGTTTCGGCCGCGTCGAGCGCCATGCGCAAGGCGCGTGGGTCAGCGAGGCCAATGTCTTCACTCGCCATGCGCACCAGGCGGCGTGCAGCATAACGAGGGTCGACACCGCCATCGAGCATGCGCACGAACCAGTAAAGCGACGCATCGGGGTCGCTGCCGCGCACGGCTTTGTGCAAGGCCGAAATGGTGTCGTAGAACTGCTCGCCGCCTTTGTCGTAGCGGCGCAGTTGCTCGCCGAGCGAACGCTCCAGCAGGGATTCATCGATGGTTTGGGCTTTGCCAGCGGTGCGAACGAGGTTCTCGTAGGCGTTGAGCAAACGGCGTGCGTCACCGTCGGCGTAGCCCACCAGACGGTCGCGGGCCGCGTCGGTGAGAGGCGGTGCGGTCAGCAGCGCTTGCGCTCGGGTGAGCAGCACGGCCATGTCGCCGTCACCCAGCGACTTGAGCACGTGCACCGTGGCGCGCGACAACAAGGCCGAGTTGACTTCGAACGACGGGTTCTCAGTGGTAGCGCCGATGAAGGTGAACAGGCCCGACTCCACATGCGGCAAGAAGGCGTCTTGCTGCGCCTTGTTGAAGCGGTGCACTTCATCCACAAAGACCACCGTGCGCCGGCCCGTGGCTTGGGCCACCTGGGCACGCTCGACCGCCTCGCGGATGTCTTTCACACCGCCCAGCACGGCCGAGATCTGGATGAACTGTGCCTCGAAGCCATCGGCCATCAGCCGCGCCAGCGTGGTCTTGCCGACACCGGGCGGGCCCCACAAGATCATCGAATGCAATCGACCCGAATCGAAGGCCACCCGCAAGGGCTTGCCCTCGCCCAGCAGGTGTTGCTGGCCGATCACTTCGGCGGGGGTCTGGGGGCGCAGGCGCTCGGCGAGTGGCGCCTGCGGGGCGTCGTCACCCAATGGCAGGGGCAGAGATTGCATGCGGCGATTGTCGCAGCCGCATCATCCCGATCTACTGTTCGATGAGGTCTGCGCCCTCGGGCAGTTTGAACACAAAGGCGTCTGCGCTCAGCGGCACATTGCCTGCAAACTGGTTGAACTGCAGCAGCGAGCGCTGGCCAAACGCATCGACCACTTCAACCGAGGCCAGCGTCTTGCCGCGAAAACCGATCTTCACCGATTTGAAGGCGCCGTCTTTGGCCTTTGGTTTGGCCTCGGCCCAGTCGAGCCCGTCTTTGGCGGGCAAGGGTGCGAGGTCAAATTCCTTGTCGAGTGAACCGCCGGCCAGCAAGGCCGCAGGTGTGGCGCCGAGCGCTTGGCTGAACTGGCGCGAGCTGGCCTGGTT
>JBBRFR010000238.1:0-6175 GCA_038241485.1 Burkholderiales bacterium | reverse complement strand
GAGCTGGGTCGACGCAGGGCAATGATGTCTTCGGGTTGAACCGCCGGCTCGGCCGGGCGCAACAAGGTCTCGATGTTGCGCAGCGAAAACTCGTCTTTGCCGACCACCTCGAACAGCGCGTCTGCGTTGCGAAAGCCCAGGCGCGCCGCCAGGTCGTCGAGCTTCATCGCCGTCTTGCCTTCACGCTGCAAGAGCTTTTCGACGGCTTCACGGCCGCGCGCAATCGTGTCTTGCTGCTGCAGGGCGTTGAACCAGGCCCGCACCTTGGCTTTTGATCGCGGGCTTTGCAGGTAGCCCAGTTCGGGGTTCAGCCAGTCGAGCGAGGGGCCGCCTTCCTTGATGGTCGTCACCTCGACCGTCTGCCCGCTTTTCAGTGGTGTATTGAGCGGCACCATCGCGCCGTCGATTTTGGCGCCACGGCAGCGGTGGCCGAGCGTGGTGTGCACGGTGTAAGCAAAGTCGATCGGCGTGGCACCCGCAGGCAATTCGATCACCGCCGCTTGGGGCGTGAAGACGTAGATGCTGTCGTCGAACACCGCGTCGGTCTGGGTCGGCGCGTCGTCAGATTCGGCGAAATCGCGCTCCCACGCCAGCAGCTGCCGCAACACCGCCTTGCGGGCCTCGGCCACCTGCACATCAAAGTCACCCGAGGCGCTGACCCCCGCATAACCCTTGGCGCCCGCTTCCTTGTAGGCCCAGTGCGCCGCCACGCCGTGCTCGGCGTGCTCATGCATGGCGCGGGTGCGAATCTGAACCTCTACCGGGCGCTCCTGCGCGTCGAGCACCACGGTGTGCAGCGACTGGTAGCCGTTGCCCTTGGGGCGGGCGATGTAGTCGTCAAACTCGCCCGGCACCGAGCGCCACAGCTCGTGCACACGGCTCAGCACGGCGTAACACTCGGGCAGGTCGCCAACGATCACGCGCACCGCCCGCACGTCGAACACGTGGGCAATTTCGATGCCCTTGCCACGCATTTTTTTCCAGATGCTGTAGAGGTGCTTGGGGCGGCCCTGCACTTCGGCTCGCGGGCCGCTGCGCGCCAGGTCGTCGCTCAGCGCTTGGCGAAACGCCTCGACGCCCTGCTCTCGCTCGACGCGTTTTTCGTCGAGCAAGCGCGCCACGTTCTTGTATTGCTCGGGTTCAAGGAAACGGAATGCAAGGTCTTCCATCTCCCACTTGATCTGCCAGATGCCCAGGCGGTTGGCCAGCGGCGCAAACACCTGCATCGACTCGCGCGCCAGCAACGGTGGGCACGGCTGTTTGCTCAAGGCAAAGTGGCGCAGCGTCTGCAGCCGCGAGGCCAGGCGCAGCAGCACCACCCGCAAGTCGCGCGAGAACGCGAGCAGCATCTTGCGCACCCGCTCGGTCTGTTCGGCGCGCTTTTCGTCTTGCACCTGCGCTTCGCGTGCGGCGCGCTGGATGTGCACCAGCTTGCGGGTGTGCATCACCAGGCCGGCATAGGCCGGGCCGAAGGCCTTGCTCACCACTTCGTCCGGCCTGTTGAGGTAGTCGCCGGCGTACACGAGGTAAGCCGCCGCACCCATCGACGGCGCCGCGCCAATGCCCAGCAGGATGTTGGCCACACCTTGGGCGTGCGAGAGCGCGTCTTCGCCGGTGTCGAGCACCTGGCCCACCAACAAGGGCTCGGCAAACGCGCGTGCACGCACCAGCTGCGAGGCCTCGGCTTCGCGCGACTCTTCGGGGGCCACCTCGGCCAGTTGAACGATGGCGGCAGCCGCCGCGCGGCTGTCCAGCGAGCCGGTTTTCATGCGCGCAGCAAAAACTCCCGCACCACGGCGATCTGGTCTGGGGAGGTGAGCATGGGGGCGTGGCCAACGCCGGTGAACTGCCGCAGCTCGGCCTTGGGGCCGCGCGTGCTCATGGCCTGCGCGGTCTCGGGCGTGAGCAGATCGGAGTCGGCCCCGCGCAGCAGCAGAGTGGGGCAACGCACGCTGTCGTACATGGCCCACATCATGGCCTCACCTGCCTTAGCGGCCTCGGGCGTGATGGCGCGAAATGGCACGGCGATCTGCAGGTCGTAGTGCGGCACGAAGCCGTCGCCGTCCACTTTGAGCTGAGGCCGCGTCAGCGCCAGCCATTGTTCGCGGGTGTGCGGGCCGAAACCTTGCGAGATGGCCCAGAGTGCGTCGGCCGCTTCATCGAGCGTTTTCCAGCGCACCGGCAGGCCGAGATAGGTGCCGATGCGCGCCAGCGCCGAAGACTCGATCACCGGGCCCACGTCGTTGAGCACCAGGCGCTGCACCGGCGAGCCTTTCAGTGCCGCGGTCACCAGGCCGATCAGCCCGCCCATCGAGGTGCCGACCCAGTGCAGGGTGCCGGCATTGAGGCGCGCCAGCAGCGTGACCATATCGGCGGCGTAAGACGGAATCTGGTAGCCGTGGGGATCAGTCAGCCGGTCGGACTGCCCTCGGCCCACCACGTCAGGGCAGACCACGCGGTACTCGCTTTGCATCGCCTGGGCCAAGGCATCGAAATCGCGCCCTTGGCGCGACAAACCGTGCACGCACACCAGCACGCGCGGGTTGGCCGGGTCGCCCCACTCCCAGTAGGCCATGCGGTGCAGGCCCTGCGTGTCAAGGCATTGCACATGGTTCAGGCGTGGTTCGTGCATTGGCTTCTTTCGCTTTGATAATGCACTGTATCAATCTGGAGGTTCGACCATGCTGAAAGGGAAAACTGCACTCGTCACCGGCTCCACCAGTGGCATTGGCCTCGGTGTGGCGATGTGCCTGGCCCGCCAGGGGGCCAACCTCATCCTCAATGGTTTTGGCGAGTTCGAACTCGCGCGTGCCGAAGTGGCAGCCTTCGGCGTGAATGCCGGCTACCACGGGGCCGACATGAGCAAGCCGGCCGAGATCGAGGCCATGATGGCCTACGCCCAGGCCGAGTTCGGCGGCGTTGACATCCTGGTCAACAACGCCGGCATCCAGCACGTGGCCAACGTCGAAGACTTTCCGGTGGCCAAGTGGGACGCCATCATCGCCATCAACTTGAGCTCGGCCTTCCACACCACCCGCTTGGCCATCCCGCAGATGCGCAAGAAAAACTGGGGGCGCATCATCAACATCGCCTCGGCCCATGGCCTGGTGGCCTCGGCGCAGAAGTCGGCCTATGTGGCGGCCAAACACGGCATCGTGGGCTTCACCAAGTCGATCGCGCTGGAAACAGCCACCACCGGCATCACCTCCAACGCCATCTGCCCGGGCTGGGTGCTCACGCCTCTGGTGCAAAAGCAGATCGACGACCGTGCCGCCAAAGAAGGCGTCACGGTGGAAGCCGCCAAGATTGACCTGCTGAGCGAAAAGCAGCCCTCGCTGCAGTTCGTGACACCTGAACAGCTGGGCGAGCTGGCGGTATTCATGTGCTCACCCGCCGGTGACAACATCCGCGGGGTCGCCTGGAACGTCGACGGCGGCTGGGTCGCCCAGTAGCAGGGCCCCCAAGTCGCTTCTGAGCCCGGACACATGTTGTCCTGTGGACGACATGTGCCTGGCGAGGGGCCGGGCGTCCTCGCCCGGCGCGGCCTGCAAGGCCCACCCGTCGGCCCGGCAAAGCCGGATCCAAGGGTGTTGCTTGAAGGGAGCGTCGCGTTGCTCGCTCTATTTGGTCAGCTGCACCGTGCCGTTCACCGTCACGGTCACGGTGCCCTTCCCCAGCTCCACTGGCAAGCTCTCCGAGGCATCGGCTGACTTAGCGCTCATGCGCACCATCGACGCAGAGGCGTAACTCATTGGCTCGTTGCTGTTCACGGTGACCTCGCGCACGGTGTAGCCACTGAAGCCAAACTGCTTGGCGTAGTCGGTGGCTTTGGCGCGGTAGCGGGCAATGGCCTCGGCAGCCACGTCGCTCTCCACTTTTTCTCGCTGTTCTTTCGACAAGCCGGCGCCCACGCGGGCAATCGTCATGGTGGTGATGCGCCCGGTGAGCTTGGCGATGCCGGGGATGTCGCGCCCTTCAATGCCCAACTCAGCCGTGCCTTGCCAGCCGGTGATGCCGCCCTTGTTCGAGTAGCGCGGGAAGAGCGAGAAGTTGCCAGTCTGCACGTCGATCTGGCCGGCCTTGGCGGCCTTCTTGGCTTCGGCCAAGGCAGCGTCGAGCGCCTGCTTCAAGGCCGATTGCACGCTGGCTGCATCGGTGCCGTCGCGAGTGGCGCTCAGCGTGACGCTGAGCAGATCTTTGGTCACCTCGACGCTCGCGCTGGCCTGCAGGCCCAGCACGTTTTGCAGCGGCGGGTCGGCAGCCCACACCGAGGTCGAGGCCAGCAAGCTGAAAAGGGCAATCTTGTTTCTCATACGGTGATCCTTAGGCAGTCAAGAAGGGAAGTGGGTCGAATCGCCCGCGCACCACGGGCTCGGGGTCGAGGCCCCACCAATGGCGGGCGATGGTCGCATAGACCTGGCGAAAGTCGGCGGTATGCACCAGGTTTTGTGTGGCATCCAGGCGCTCCAGATCGGGCATGCTGCCGAGCACACCGCCGCGCACGGCGCCACCCAGGGCAAAGTGGGGCGCGGCCGTGCCGTGGTCGGTGCCGCCGCTCTGGTTTTTTGCCGCGCGCGGCGGCCGAATTCGGAATAGGCGACCCACCAGCGTGCGCTCCCAGGCACCCGCTTCCACCCAGCCTGCGGTGCAAGGCCACCAGGCCTTCGAAGAGTTGCTTCAGAAGCGTGGCATGGGTTGCGAGTTGCCCGCGGTGGGTGTCGAAGCTGCCGTGCGTGAGATGAAACACCCGCACCCCGCCGCGCCCCTTCTGCCCCGCCACGATCTGGCAGGTGGCGCGCACGGCCTGATCGAATCGAAGCCGTGCGTCGGGAACTCGGTGGCCAGCAGCGCGCCACCGGGGTTGCGCAAGCCCTCGGCCGCCTGCAACACACCGGCCTCCACCCGCAACACATGTTCCAGCGCCGCGTTGCCACGCACGCCGGCAGGGGTGACCAATTTCGCCTTGTTGACGAAGGCCTCGGTGTTGGTGAGTGACACCGCGGCATGGCGTCGAGCGCACTTGCAGTGTCGAAACGCGCCGTGCGGCCGAACAGCAAAGGCACGCGCTGCTTCCTTGATCTCGGGCTGCGGCGGCGGCACCTTCTGCGCCGAAGTGGCGAAATGGTTGTGCCAGAACGGCACCATCCGCTCAGCCAGCGGCGTGGGCGTGTCGCGCATCATCACGCTGCTCAATCAGGCGCTCTTGCGGAATGCTTGTTTGAACTCCATGAAGTGCACCTTGCCGACACGGCGCACCGTGAGGCGCAGCCACCAGGCCGCCAAGGCCATGGTGTCGGCGCGCGACTGCTGGCGTGCCGCCTTGCGGACCTCGTCATCCGCCAGGCGGCTTTAGCCTCGGCCGACAGGCCAACCCCGGGGCTGCAGCATGCCAACGCGCCGACGCGCCCGCTTGGGCTTCACAAAGCTTCACTTGGTGCACTGGCTCCCGTGTCATAGATTTGTAACAAGTGGTCAAGGTCTGCCAAAACGGCCTGCGAACCTGCGCACAATCGCCGCTGTTACAAATGACAGAGAGGCATTCCATGACGCCCAACACCAACGCCCGCCCCGACCGCATCGTCGTGGTCGATGACGACGCCCGCATCCGTGACCTGCTGCGCCGCTATCTCACGCAAGAAGGCTTCGAGGTGCTGCTGGCCGAAGACTCGAAGGCGCTCAACCGCGTGCTCACCCGCGAGACGGTCGACCTGATCGTGCTCGACCTGATGCTGCCGGGCGAAGACGGCCTCTCGATCTGCCGCCGCCTGCGCGCCGCGAATGACGTGACGCCCATCATCATGCTCACCGCCAAGGTCGAAGACGTGGACCGAATCGTCGGCCTCGAAGTCGGTGCCGACGACTACCTGCCCAAGCCCTTCAACCCGCGCGAGCTGCTGGCGCGCATTCACGCCGTGCTGCGCCGCCGCCCGGCGATGGAAGCCCCCGGTGCGCCCGCCAAAGACGCACAGACCGTCACCTTCGGCCCTTTCGAGTTCGACCTGGCGCTGCGCCGCCTGTCCAAAGACGGCGAACAGATTGCGCTCACCACGGGCGAGTTCTCCATGCTCAAGGCGCTGGTGCGCCACCCGCGCCAGCCGCTGTCGCGCGACAAGCTGGCGCAGCTCGCGCGCGGCCGCGAGTTCGAGCCCTTCGACCGCAGCCTCGACGTGCAGAT
>JBBRFR010000237.1:0-6199 GCA_038241485.1 Burkholderiales bacterium | reverse complement strand
CAGGGGCTGTCGCTGCGCGTCCATGCCGAGCGTGTAGAGATCGCGCAGCAGGGCGTACTCATCGAAGCTCAACAGCTTGCGCGCCTCCAAGATGTTGAGCTGCTTGAGCGGGTTGCGCGTGTCGCGCAGGCCAAGAGACCGGCTGACCTGTGTCAGCCTGGCAGCGATGCGGTTCCAACCGCTCGCCACAGCAACTTGGGGAGATTGCTCGGCCAGTTGCAGCATGTCGACGTGGTCTGCTTGCTCACCTGCCCTGTCGGCATGCGCACCGCCCAAGGATCGCTCGGGGATGGCCAGCGCCAGTGCTCGCAGCTTGGTCACCCGCGGGGAAAACGGTGCTTGGTCAAGCTCTCGCAAGCTGTCGAAAAGTCGCAGATGGCGCATGGTGTACAGCCCTCTGAATCCACTAAGTGATGGAGTCTAGAGAAATCAGCCTCTGTTGAATTTTGAGTGGGCAAATACCCCCGACCCCCCGTTCGGGCTGAGCCTGTCGAAGCCCTGCTCGCAAGGTGGCTTCGCTCACCAGCCCTTCGACGCACGGGCCTTCGACCAGCTCAGCCCCTGCGCAGGGCGAACGGGTCGAGGCTGCGCTGTACCCACTCGAAATTCAACAGAGCCAGAAATCATTTCGTTCCGCGACAAAACCCTTCGTGAAGGGGTGCGAACTCTCGTAGGGTGCGCGGTGGTCTTTTTCTTCTGGCCAACAGGGCCAGCGCGCAGCTTGCCGGAGCCGGGGCTTCGTTTGCCGTTCTCGGTGAGGACGATGCCGTCCGCGAGGTGGCGCTGATCTTGGGAGGTGAGGATGCCACCAGCTCGTCAATGTCATGCGCACACTCGATCAGGCGAGGCGCCATGTTGGCCACCATCAGGCAACTCTTGCGTCCATGCAGTTCCTTGAAGTACGGCTTGGCGTAGCTGTTCAGGAAGCCGACGCGGTTGATGATGGCCTGCGGCCGGTCGACGCCCACCACCGCCAGGGCATGAAGCTCGGGTGCACCGAAAAAGATCGCGGCCACCCGGTCGTTTGATGACGCGTGCATCGTCGGGAGGGCTTGCACCAGCGCTGCGGCGCTGATGTTGACGTCGATGCGATGGGCCGCAAGACCATGGCCAGCTCGTCCGACCCCAGCAGTTGGGCTAAGGCAGCTCGGTCGACCGCGGCGTTGGCTGTTTGAGCCGGCTTCGGCGGCGGCTGCGCGGCTCGAGAAAGGGATAGACGACGTTGTGAGGGCAGGAGCAAGCGCCGCGACGACACCACCGCGAGCAACCTGAGCAATTTTCAGGCGCGCAAGCGCTGTGGCAGCTTGTCGACTTCCGTGCGGTCGCGGCCGGCCGCCTTGGCGCGGTACATGGCCAGGTCGGCGCGTTCGACCGCGTGTGCCACCGTCTCGCCCGGTTCCAGCCGCAACAACCCGGCCGAGAACGTCAGGCGCAGGCCGTTTGCGATGTCGCCCAGCGGGCACTGCATCAGCCCCTCGCGCACGCGCTCCAGCGCCACCTCGGCCTGGTGGCAAGGCGTGCCCGGGAACATCACCACAAACTCTTCACCGCCCCAGCGCCCGAGCAGGTCGCCTGCGCGCAGCACCTGCTGCGTGGTCTGTGCAAAACGTTGCAGCACCTGGTCGCCCGCCGGGTGGCCGTAGGTGTCGTTGATGACCTTGAAGAAGTCGATGTCGAGCAGCGCCAGGCACAAGGGCGCGCCGTTGCGCTCGTGCCTCACCTGCTCCATCTGCATCAGTTCGAGCACGTGGCGGCGGTTGTGCACTTGGGTCAGGTCGTCGCGCGTGGCCAGCAGGCGCACCTGTTCCAGCGCCTCGGCGAGCTTCTGGCGCTGCGTGCGCAAGCCGTCGTTCATCTTGGCCACGATGGTGGCCAGCTGCGCGATCAGCGACATCACGAGGACGGTGTACAGAAAACCCATCACCTGCTCACCGGCGGGGTAGCGCTCGGGCTGCAGCCAATGGCACAGCAGCATCGTGGCGCCCAGCCCGATCAGCGAACCCAGCACCAGCTGCCACACGCGGCGCGCGGTCATGCTGAACAGGGCATAGACCAGGTGACTGGCCACGATGACCAGCGTGGCGCTGCTGACGGGGCCGGCAAGGGCATACGCCAGCCACATGAAGACGACGCCGACAAAGAGCTGGGCCATGCCCAGCCGGGGGTCCCAGGAGGGGCCCCAGCCGAAACGGCAACCGGCGTAGAAGAACGCGCTCACGCCTGCCGTGACCAGCGTGAACCAGGCGGCCGGCACGACAGGTGTGTAACCCAGCGCCACCTGCAGCCACATCAACGCGGTGTAGAGCACGTAAGTGACGGTAGCAATCACCCACAAGCGCAACGGGCCACGGCGTTCGGGGTCGGTCGTGAGGACCAGGGCGGCGAGTGTTGCCGGGGAAATGCGTGTCATGGGATCGTGGCTTCTCGCCCTCTTATCGGCAGGCGCAGCAGGAACTTGAGCGAGGTGGCGCAACGGCACGACCCAACATCGTGCTGTCGCCACCAAGGCATCCCTCGTTCGAGGGGTGACCCGAAGCGAGCCCCGCAGACCGTGATTTGCACCCTTCTCCTGGCGCCACCGCCACCGATACATTGGCAGCTGGCCATCAGCGAGGGGTTGTGCTGCGGCTTGCGCCTCGCGCCCCACATGGCACCTTCTGGAGAAAACGATGAGCGTCAACACCTTCCTCTGGCTGGCTGCCTTGGGCGCCGGCGCCGTCATCGTCGCGCAATGGGTTTTTCTGCGCTCGCGCTACCTCAATGCCATCAACCAGCAACGCGCGCGGCACCAGCAGTCGCAACAAACCACCCACCAGCAGCTGGACCAGGCCAAGCGCCAGATCAGCCACCTGCAACACGAGCTGAGCGTGAGCAAGCAACACATCGCCCGGCTGGCCGCCAAGGTGCCCTCACCGGGCCGGCAGCGCGCGGTGGCCGTGCCTCAACGCTCGCGTGACGAGGCGTCAGAGACACGGCGCACGCTGCCGGTCGACGGGTTTGCCGACACGCTGCCCACACCGCAGTTCCCGCACGACATCGCCGTGCCCCGGCACTGAGTTCAGGCCGCCAGCACCCGGTCGCCCGCAAGGCGTGCGGCACCACTCGCCACCAACTCGCCCAGCAGCAGCTCGCCCCACTCGGGGGGCGTTTCAGATTCGGCCCGGCCGACACGAGCCCAGACCGTTACGAACAGCGAGGTGCGGGCAATCCACTCGCGCAACTGCGCCAGCGTTTCGCCCTGCACTTCCATCAGGTGGTAGCTCAGCAGCACCTTGGCGGCGTAGCGTGCATGGCGTTGCGGGTCGTTGACAAACGCGGCCAGGCGGGAGCGCGCACGCGCCAATGCGGCTGGCACGTCGCTGAACACCGCACCGTGCCCCGGCACCACCAGCGCCACCGGCAGGCGCTCGATCAGGTCGAGCACCCCCGCCACGTCGTCGAAGGCTTGCTCGCCTTCGAGTTCAGGAAAGACCACGCCGAAGCCGTTTTCCCACAACGCATCGGCCGAGATCAGCAGGCCGGCTTGGGCGTCGAACAAGATCACCGACTCAGGGTCGTGGCCTGGCGCGGCCATCACCTCGAACCGGCGGCCGCCAGCGTGCAACACCTCGCTGGGTGACAGCGAGCCCGCGATGCTGAAACGCTCGCAGCGCTGGCCGGTGGGGGCGTAGCTCAGCGCCACTTCGTCCCAGCGGCGCACCGCGTCGGCCTGACCCGGCGGCACAAACACCGGCGCAGCAAACACACGCTGCAGCGAGGCATTGCCACCACAGTGGTCGGAATGCAGGTGGGTGTTGACGATGCGATCAAGCGGCGCGCCCTTCAGCGCGTGGGTCACCAAGGCCACGGTCTGCTCGGCGTGCACCACATGGCCGCTGTCGATGAGCACCGCACCCGCGTCATCGCCCTGCGCATGGATGAGCACGTTGTTCGACGACAGCCAGCCGCGCTCGAGCACGCTGAGGCCGACGAGTGCGGGGTGATCGTGCGGGTTCATGTGTGCGCCTCCTGCTCAGGCAAGGCCTTCTGGCCCCAGGCCAGCAGCGAGCCCAGCGCCAACACCGCCGCCGACACCGCCAGCCCGTTGCGCAAACCGCCCGCCCCATCGGCCAGCCAGCCGACCAGGCTCGGCCCGACGATCTGGCCTGCCGCAAACACGGTGGTGAAGGCCGCAATGCCACTCGGCCAGGCAGCAGCCGGCAGGTTGTGCCGCACCAGCGCGGTGGTGGAAGCCACCACCGACAAAAACACGCTGCCGAACAAGGCACCCGAGACAAACACCGCCAGCGGTTGCGCGCTCAACACCGGCAGCACGGTCGCAATGGCCAACAGGCCGTTGAGCAGCATCATCGACTGCCCACCCCGAAAGCGCTGCAACAAGCCCGCCCACAACCATGACGAAGCCACCACACCGGCACCGAGCACGCCATAAAACGCGGTGATCAGCGTGCTGCTCAGCTGCTGCTCGCGCAACAGCGTCACCACAAAGGTCATGTAGCCGATGTAGCCCAGACCAAACAGGAAGTAAGAGCCCAGCCCGCAGGCAAAACGCGGCCAGCCGAAAGGTGCGCGTGCACCGGCCGTGCCGGCCACCGCACCCAGGCCGCGTGTGGCGCGCGCGGTGACCCCGGTCGCGGCCAGGGCCGCTGCACCCAGCGCCAGCCAGGCCCATTGCCACGCATGGGCCACGTTCAACGCCACCAGCGGCGGCACCAGCAGGGCCGAGGTGATGATGCCCACCCCGGTGCCACCGTAGTAGATGCCGAGCACCAAGCCAACCGGCGCGCCCACCAAGCGTGCGGCCAGCAAGCCGCCCGAGACAAAACTGGCCGCACTCGCCACACCGGTCATGAGGCGCAGCACATACAGCCACTGATCGGTCAGCACCAGGCCGTGCGCCGCCAACAGCACGGCCGAGGCCGCACCCCCCACCAACAACAAACGCCGCGCACCCACATGGAGCAGCGCGTGTGGCATGACCAAGGCGCCGAGCAGGTAGCCGGCCGCATTGGCGGTGTTCATCGCACCCGAGGTGAGGTAGCTCCAGCCGAGGTCGCTGCGCATGGGCGGCAACAGCAGCGCATACGAAAACCGCGCCAGGCCGAGCGACACCGCCGAGCCCAGCGCGAGGGCTGCGGCCACGGCCAGCACAGAGGTGGTGCGCGAGGCGGGGGTCAAAGACATGTCGCACCCATTCTGCACAGCGAAGGCTGCGCTGTTGTCCTACTCGCGTCGGCGAAACCGGCCGACACACGCGACTCGCCGGGCAAGGTCGAATTCAGCATGAGCACATCACTTTTTGACATCGATTGCCAGCTTGATTACCAACTGAGCGGGCCTTGCGACTTTCTGTTCCAGATCCATGCGCTGCAGGGTCTGGACCAACAGGTGCTGGAGGAGTCGCTGCAATTCACGCCCTCGCTGGCGGAGCGCATCTATGCCGACCCGACGCTGGGCCACCGCTTCACGCGGCTGCAAGCCGGAGCCGGGCCGCTGACGGTGCGCTACCGGGCCCGCGTGCAGCGCACCCTCACGCCGCGCGACGTCGACGCACCCGAGATGCCCATTGCCGAGCTGCCCGATGAGCTGATTCACAACCTGATGCCCACGCGCTATTGCGAGTCCGACCTGCTCTCGCGCGCCGCGCAAAAGCTCTTCGGTGGCTTGCCACGCGGCTACGCACGTGTGCAAGCAATTGCCGACTGGATCTACGACAACGTCGACTACCAGATCGGCACCAGCGTGGCCACCACCACCGCATGTGACGTGTTCCGCCAGCGCGTGGGGGTGTGCCGCGACTTCTCGCACCTGGCGGTGACCTTCTGCCGCGCGCTCAACATCCCGGCACGCCTGGTGGTGGGCTATTCGCGCTTCGATGAGCCGCCGCCTGACTTTCATGCCGTGTTCGAGGTCTGGTTGGGCGGGCAGTGGGTGATGTTCGATGCCACCCGCATGGCGCCGCTTGACGATCTGGTGCGCATCTCGATGGGCCGCGACGCAAAAGACGTGGCCTTTGCCACCATCTTCGGCCCCGCGGTGATGACGAGCATGAGCCCGCTCATCCAGCCCGCGCCTTGAGCAGCGCGCTCGCCACCTCGGCAAAGCCGCGGCCCCGCTCGCTGGTCGTGATGTAGGCCGGCCAGGTGTGCAGCTGCTGTGCAAAGTGCATCAGGTTGGCCACACCCACGCTGAGCGGGAA
>JBBRFR010000236.1:0-6219 GCA_038241485.1 Burkholderiales bacterium | reverse complement strand
GGTCGAGAAAGTGGCTCATGTAGTTGCTCCGTATCTGACCCCGTTCGCCCTGAGCTTGTCGAAGGGTGCGTTGTGCACCATGCTGGCTTCGACAGGCTCAGCCCGAACGGAGGTGGGTGGGTGGGTGTGGGGGTCTGGTCTGTGCAGGGCCGCCTCAAGGGTTCTTCACATACGCGTTCTTGCGCAGGTAGAACCACCAGTTGAGAACCAGGCACAGCGCGTAGAACACCGCAAAGCCGTACATCGCGTACTGCGGTGTGCCGGCCTTGATCTGGTTGCCGATGACCACCGGCGCGACGAAGGCGCCGTAGGCGGCGATGGCCGATGTCCAGCCCAGCACGGGGCCGGCTTGCTGGCGGTCGAAGATGACGCCGATGGTGCGGAAGGTCGAGCCGTTGCCAATGCCGCTGGCAAAAAACAGCACGATGAACAGGCCGATGAATGCCGGGAAGTACTGCTCCGGCGTGGCCGAGCCGTAGGCTTGCATCATCACGTAGCCCACCGCGCACGAGGCCACCACCATGATGGCCGAGATGACCTGCGTGACGATGGAGCCGCCCACCTTGTCAGAGATCCAGCCGCCGATGGGGCGCACTGCCGCGCCGACGAAGGGGCCGATCCAGGCGTAGGTGAAGGCCGAGGGGGCGTTCGGGTTTTTCAGCACGTGCTGCATCACGCCGTTGGCGTCGGGCACGTGGCTGATGCCAAAGATCACCGTGATCGACAAAGGCAGCGCCATCGAGAAGCCGATGAAAGAACCGAAGGTCACGATGTAAAGCGCAGTGAGCGACCAGGTGTGCTTGTCTTTGAAGATCAGGAACTGCTTGGTCACGTTTTCGCGCATGTTGCCGAAGGCGGCGAGCTTCATCACCAGCAGCGCGCTCACGATGTCGAGCGGAATGGCCACCCACATGCTGATCAGGCCCAGGCCGGTGGGCGCCGGCAGGTAGAGGTACAGGCCGAAGATGGCCGGTATGAAGGCCAGCGTGTAGAGGTAAGTGATCTTGGCGAAGGCCACCAGCGGGTTGCCGGCGGCGGGCGTGACCGTCTTCAGGTTGTTCATGCCGAACCAGCACAGGATGGCGAGCGGCACCAGCGAGATCACCCAGGCAAAACCGGCGTTCTGGATCCACGTTGGCGTGCCCGCCTTGATCTTGCCGAGGATCCAGCCGCTGTCTTTCAAGAGCGTCATCGACTCGCCGCCCCAACCACCGAAGAGGCTCATGGTCATCACCAGCGGGATCACGATCTGCATCGTGGTCACGCCGAAGTTGCCGATGCCGGCGTTCAGCCCCAGCGCCGTGCCTTGCAGCCGCTTCGGGAAAAAGGTGCTGATGTTCGACATCGACGACGCAAAGTTGCCGCCGCCCACACCCGACCACAGCGCCATCAGCTGAAAGGCCCACAGCGGCCAGTCTTTGTGCTGCAAGGCGATGCCGGTGCCGATGGCGGGCGCGAGCAGCATTGCGGTGGTGAGAAAGATGGTGTTGCGCCCACCCGCCACGCGAATGAGAAACGACGCCGGGATGCGCATGGTCGCGCCCGAGATACCGGCAATGGCGGTCAGCGTGAACAGCTCGGCCTGGGTGAAGGGAAAGCCCAGGTTGAGCATCTGCACCGTGATGATTCCCCACATGCCCCAGACCGCGAAGCCGCACAGCAGCGCGGGCACCGAGAGCCAGAGGTTGCGGTAGGCGATTTTTTTGCCGGTGCTTTCCCAGAATGCGTTGTCTTCGGGGCGCCAGTCTGCGATGTCGGCGCCCGTATTTTTGGTACTCATTTCAATCCTTGTTGCGTTTTGCATCTCAGCCTTGCAAGCTGAACGCCGTGGCGTTTTTGCCCATCAGTTCGGTGCGGCGCACTTCGGTCCAGTACATCCAGATCAGCGAAACCCAGACCACGCCGTACATCAACATGAAGGCGCTGGAGCGCACTCCCGTCAGGTCCATCAGCGCGCCGAACATGATCGGCAGCACGAAGCCGCCCAGGCCACCGGCCAGGCCCACGATGCCGCTGATGGCGCCGATGTTGGTCGGGTAGTCGTCGCTGATGTACTTGAAGACGCTGGCCTTGCCGAAGGCCCAGGCGATGCCGAGCAAGAACATCAGAATGGTGAAACCGTAGACGTTGAGGCCGACGTGGAAAGTTTTGGGCCCGTTGACGGTGAACACCGTGAAATCGGTCTGCGGGTAGCTCAGCAAGAACAGGCAGATCCAGCTCACCCACAGCACCCACCAGGTGACGCTGTGTGCGCCGTACTTGTCAGACAACCAGCCGCCCAACGCGCGCAACACGCCGCCCGGCAGCGAGAAGCAGGCCGCCAGCAAGGCCGCGGCGCGGATGTCGAGGCCGAACTCGCCCACGTAGTACTGAACCATCCACAACGAGAGCGCCACGTAGCCGCCGAACACGATGCTGTAGTACTGGCAGTACTTGAGCACCTTCGGGTCTTTGAGCGCCTTGAGCTGGTCGGTGAACTTGACGTTGCTCGGCACCAGGTGGGCCGGGTCGCTGTGGCTGAACATCCAGAACAGCACCAGGGCGCCGAGCATGATGGCCGCGTAGACCTGCGGCACCATGGCCCAGCCGAAGGCCACCACCTGGGCGGGCGCTATAAATTTGTTGACCGCCGCGCCCGAGTTGCCGGCGCCATAAACACCCATCGCAAAGCCTTGCTGGTTCTTCGGGAACCAGCGCGCCACATACGGCGTGCCGACCGAGAAAGACCCACCGGCCAGGCCGACGAAGAGCCCGATCACGATGAAGTGCCAGTAGGCAGTGGCGTAGCTCATCATCCAGATGGCCGGCACGGTGAGTGCCATCAGCACCGCCATCACGATGCGGCCGCCGTACTTGTCGGTCCAGATGCCCAGCGGCACGCGGATCAGCGAGCCGGTGAGCACGGGTGTGGCCGTGAGCAGGCCGAACTCGGTGGAGTTGAGCCCCAGCGTCTTCTTGATCGGAATGCCGATCACGCCGAACATCATCCACACCATGAAGCACACGGTGAAAGCCAGCGTGCTGACGATCAGCACCGACAGGCCCTGCCCCTTCTTGGTCATTTGAGTTGCTCCTTCGCTTTGCGTGAAGCCACTGTAGAAAGCGCCAGGGGTTTGGGGCATCCTTCCGACGGTGCGGCGGTGGCCGGCAGAAGAACTAGGCGTGCTCACACCACCATCGTTCTGAAGAACTAGCCCACCTGGCATCACAGCCGCGCTTGCGCTGGATCAAGGCCCACCGGGCTGCGGCTATGCTGCGATCTGCCTTCTATGACCACCGCGATGACGACCCCAGCCTCCCCGCCACCGACCCCGCGCGCCAAGCGCATGTCACCCGCTGCCCGGCGTGAGCAGATCCTCGACAGCGCGGTGGCCTACATCGTCGAGCGTGGTCTCTCCACCTTCACGCTGGAAAACGTGGCGCTGCAAGCGGGCGTGAGCAAGCCGCTGGTCTACAAGTACTTTGCCAAGCGCGAAGACCTGCTCAAGGCCTTGCTCGAGCGCGAGTACCTGTTCCTCGGGACGCACCGCCTCGACGAGCTGCCCAAAGACGCGCCGCTGGAGCCGTTGATCCGCGCCGCCAACAAGCGTGCCCTCGAATACCTCTACGAACGTGGCCCGATCATTCGGCTGCTGGCCAGCGACGGCTCGGTGGCGGCCCTGGTGCATGAGCGCAACCGCGACGAGCGCAGCGCGATCACCGAACACTTCATCAAGCGTTTGATGAAGGCCTATGACGTGCCAAAAGATGTGGCCCTGATCTGCTCGGTGATGACAGTCAACGCGCCGATCCTGTCGTCGCGCGCACTGAAGCGTGTGGGCATCAGCGCCGAGCGTGCCGCCCAGGTGTGGAGCGACTTTGCGATGGGTGGCTGGGCGGCGTTGGCGGCGCAGAAAACACCGCCCGTGCCGGCAGCCAAACCTGCTAAAGCGCGCCGCAAGTAACGCCGCAAGCACGCCTCATTTAGGGGTTCGCCCTGAGTCGCGTTATTACATGATCGTTATACTAAGTTTCCACCCAGGAGACTCAGCATGACCTACGCCGCCAACCGTGTGTACTGCGATGCCGACAGCCACATCATGGAAACCGTTGACTGGATCAGCCGGCACACCGACCCGCACCTGGTCGCCAAGATGCCGCCGCTGAACCTCTCCAAGTCAGCCACCAACAGCCACGAGTTCATCAACGAAGAGGTGGCCAAGCAGAAAGAGCGGGCCGCGCGCGGAGAAACCGCCAGCGACGTGGTGCATGGCGTGAAAGGCTGGCGTGCCTTTGGCGCCTTCGACAGCGCCGAGCGCAGGGTCGCGCTCGACGACCTGGGCTTCAAGCGCCAGCTCGTCTTCTCCACCTTCTCGGCCGGCCAGTACCTGCAGCACGAAGACCTGGACGTGCGCTACGGCGGCGTGCGCGCGCACAACCGCGCCATGACCGAGTTCTGCGGTGGCGACGAGCGCCTGATCGCGGTGGGCCAGCTCTCGCTGGCCGACCCGGTGCGCTGTGTCGAAGAGATGAAAGAAGGTGTGCGCCTGGGCTGCGGCGCGTTCTGGATCCCTGGCATGCCGGCCGGCGACAAGTCACCCGGCCACCCCGACCTAGACATCGTGTGGCGGGCGTTTTGTGACCTGGGCGTGCCCTTCATGCTGCACGTGGGCCCCAACAGCAAGACCAAGCTGCCCGAATACGAGCGCAACGGCAAACCCAAACCCAAAGACATCACCGGCGCCGAAGACGGCGAAAACCTGCGCGTGCGTGACTTCATGGTGCTGTCGATCGCGCCGCAACAGTTCTTGACCGCGCTGGTGTTCGACGGCGTGTTCGATCGTTTCCCGAAGCTGCGCGGCGGTGTGATCGAGCTTGGCGCGGGCTGGGTGCCCGAGTTCTTGCGCATGCTCGACCTGAGCCAACGCATTTTCAAAAAGGGTGACCCGAGCCTGGCCGCCATGCCGATGAAGGCGTCGGAGTACATCCGTCGCGCCGTGAAGTTCACCCCCTTCCCCGGCGAAGATGTGGGCCGCATGATCCGCGACGCGGGCGCCGAGCTGTTCCTGTTCTCCAGCGATTACCCGCACCCCGAAGGCACCGACGACCCGATCGGCCGCTTCGAGCGCACTTTTGCCGGCATTGACGAAGCTGCGAAGGAAATGTTCTACAACGCCAATTTTGAAGCCATGATGGCCGCACCTACCTGAGAGCCACCCAAGGATCACCATGACCGGCCTGCTGACCGAACGCCTGCAACGCATCACCACCCACCTTCAAGACCACTACATCACACCGGGCAAGCTGGTCGGTTGCCAGACCCTGGTGGCCCAACACGGCAAGGTGGCGTACAGCAGCGCCCTCGGCCGCATGGACCGCGAGCGCGACAAGCCGATGCGCGAAGACACCATTTTCCGCATCTACTCCATGACCAAACCGATCACCTCGGTGGCATTGATGAGCCTGTACGAGCAGGGGCACTTTCAGCTCAACGACCCGGTGAGCAAGGTGATCCCCGAGTGGCGCGACCAGCGCGTCTACGTCTCTGGCGACGCGCACGACATGAAGACCAAGGCGCCCGACCGCCCGGTGACCTTTCGCCATGTGCTCAACCACAGTGGCGGCCTCACCTATGGCGGCGGGCTCAACCCACCCGGCAGCCCGGTGCACCCGGTCGACGCGGTTTACGCCCAGCTGGGCCTCGCGCGAGGCGGGCGTGAAGACCTGGCCACTTTCGTGCGCAAGATGGGCCAGGTGCCACTGCGCTACGAGCCGGGCGAGCGTTGGATGTATTCGTTTTCGACCGACGTCTGCGGCTACCTGGTGCAGGCCTTGTCGGGCATGCCGTTTGAAGACTATTTGCAAAAGCACATCTTCGACCCGCTGGGCATGAAAGACACCGCCTTCAGCATCGCACCCGACAAGGTGGATCGTTTTGCGGCCAACTACGTCCGCAAAGAAGACAAGTCGCTCGCGGTGATGGACGACCCGCAAAAAAGCACCTACGCCAAGCCGCCGGTGTTTGTGTCGGGCGGCGGCGGTCTGGTGAGCACCATGGCCGACTACCACCGCTTCTGCGAGATGCTGCGCCGAGGCGGCGAGCTTGACGGCGCGCGCATCCTCGGCCCGCGCACGCTCAGGCTGATGGCACTGAACCACCTGCCGGGCGGGCGCGACCTGACCCAGCTCGCCATCGGCTCGTTCTCGGAAACGGCCAACGAAGGCATCGGCTTCGGCCTC
>JBBRFR010000235.1:0-6240 GCA_038241485.1 Burkholderiales bacterium | reverse complement strand
CCCGCTCGTGCGCCCCAAACGGCGCCGCTCGTCGTTGCAAATGCTCGCCGTAGCCCGAGCTGCGGCTGTGCTTTGCGCCTAGATCGACGCCGTCTGGAGCACCCGCTCGGGCGCGCCGGATTCATTCACAGGCTCTGAGATGTCCTTGGCCGAATTCACCACCTCCGAGGCGCTCACGTTGGGTGTCGAGTTGGAGCTGCAACTTGTCAGCACCCACGACTACGACCTGTCGCCGCAGGCGCAAGACCTTCTGCGCGAACTCGACAAACACACCGGCGCCTGGGACGTGAAACCCGAGATCACGCGCAGCATGATCGAGATCGGCACCTCCATCCAGCGCCAGCACGCGCCACTCCTGGCCGAGCTGACCGACCTCAAACAGCAGCTTTCGCGCGCCGCACGCAAGCTCAACATCGGCATTGCCGGTGGCGGCACCCACGCCTACCAGCAGTGGAGCGACCAGCAAATTTTTCCGACCGAACGTTTTCACTACATCAGCGAGCTGTACGGCTACCTCGCCAAGCAATTCACGGTGTTCGGCCAGCACGTGCACGTGGGCTGTGAAAACGGCGACACCGCCTTGTGGCTCTTGCATGCGCTGTCGCGCTACGTGCCGCACTTCATTGCGTTGAGCGCGTCGTCGCCGTATGTGCAGGGGGTCGACACCGGCTTCAATTCGGCGCGGCTCAACTCGGTGTTTGCCTTCCCGCTGTCGGGCCGCGCGCCCTTCGTCACCACCTGGGAGGGTTTTGGCGAGTACTTCGAAAAGATGATGAGCACCGGCGTCGTGCAGTCGATGAAAGATTTCTACTGGGACATCCGCCCCAAGCCCGAGTTCGGCACCATCGAGCTGCGCGTGTGCGACACACCGCTCAGCGTCGACAAGGCCGCCGCACTCGCTTGCTACCTGCAATGCATTTGCCGCTACCTGCGCGAAGAAAAACCCTTCGAGCCGAGTGAAGACGACTACCTCGTCTACACCTTCAACCGCTTCCAGGCCTGCCGTTTCGGGCTCGATGGCGAGATCGTCGATCCCAAGACCAAACAACGGCACAAGCTGCGCGACGACATCTTGCGCACCCTGGCGCGTGTCGACGAACACGCACTCGACCTGCAGGCGCTCGAGGCCAGCAACCTGATCCGCGAGACGCTCTTCGAAGGCAACGACGCGAGCTGGTTGCGCCAGCGCCGCAAAGGCGGCCTGCCCTTGTCGGCGGTGGTGGAAGACGCGACCAAACGCTGGATGGCTTGACGCCATTGAGCCCCACCCTCCATTCGCGCTGAGGTATCGAAGCGCATAGCGGAGCGCGGCTTCGATACCTCAGCCCGAACGGTCTCCTCTTGTTTGTCGCTGTAGGCGATCACCTTTCCCGCGTTGTCGAAGCGGTCTGACTTCAGCTCGCGCGCGGGTGAACCGGCAAAGACGATGTCGCGCGGCTCGTCGCCCACCAGACCGACCCCACGAGGGCCGCCTTGACACGTCAAGACGACTGGTCATATTATCCGGCGATGCCCCGCACCGCCGACCCGACCGACATCCCCGAGCGCCTGCTGTCCGCCGGCCTCGCGCTGTTCTTGCAACAGGGCTACAACGCCACCGGCATTCAGCAGCTGACCGACCACGCCGGCGTACCCAAGGGCTCGTTCTACAACCACTTCGCGAGCAAAGAGGCCTTTGCTGCCGCCATCGTGGCGCGTTACGCGCAGAACATGCAGCGTTCGTGGGAACGCATGATGGTCAGCGCGCCACCCGAGCCGATGCTGGCCATCCGCCACGTGTTCTCGCACATGCTCAGCTACCACGAGCGCAGCAGCTGCTCCGCGGGCTGCCTGATCGGCAACTTCGCCGCCGAGATCGCGCTCTCCAGCGAGCCCTGCCGCCAGAACCTGATGGCCGCGCAGTTGGCCTGGCGCGAGCGCCTGGCCGGTCTGGTCACTGCCGCACAGGCCTCGGGCGACATCCGCCGCGACATCGACGCCACCGCGCTGTCTGCGCTGACCTGGGCGGCCTGGGAGGGCGGCCTCTTGCGCATGAAGGTCGAGCGCTCGGTGCAGCCGCTGCGCGACAGCGTCCACCTCATCTTCGATCAGCTGTTTCGGCCCTGGGCCGCGCCGGCAACCTCTCTTACCTCAACCTCGGATCACTGACGCACCATGGGCACACCCACCGACTCCTTCATCAGCAAAGCCCTGTTCCAGCCGATCAAGCTGGGCAAGATCGAGCTCGCCAACCGCATGGCGATGGCACCCCTCACGCGCAACCGCGCCGACAAGGGCAACCTGCCCGCCGTGCTGGCCGCCGATTACTACAGCCAACGTGCGGGCGTCGGCCTGGTCATCGCCGAGGCCACCCAGGTGTCGGCCACCGCCCAGGGTTACGACGCCACGCCGGGCCTGCACACGCCCGAGCAGATCGCCGGTTGGAAGAAGGTGACCGATGAAGTGCACGCCAAGGGCGGCAAGATCTTCGTGCAGCTGTGGCACACCGGCCGCATCGGGCACTCGATCTTCCAGCCGAACCAAGCCAAACCCCAAGCGCCCTCGGCCATCACGGCCAATGGCAAGACCTTCATCGCCGGCCAGGGCTTCGTGCCCACCACCGAGCCACGTGCCATCGAGACACACGAGATCGCGGGCATCGTCAACGACTTCCGCACCGCTGCGGGCAATGCCATTGAGGCCGGCTTCGACGGCGTTGAAGTTCACGGTGCGCACGGCTACCTGGTCGACGCCTTTTTGCGCGAAGGCTCCAACCAGCGCACCGACGCCTACGGCGGCAGCATCGAAAACCGCGCCCGCTTCCTGCTCGAAGTGATGGCGGCCGTCATCTCTGAGATCGGCGCCGACCGCTCGGCCATCCGCCTCTCGCCGGTGTCGCCGGTGAATGATTCGGTGGAGAGCAACCCGCAGCCGCTGTTCGAGCACGTGGTGCGCGAGCTGGAGAAGCTGCACCCGGTCTACATCCACGTCGTCGAAGGCCACACCGGTGGCCCGCGCGACAACGCACCGTTTGACTACGAGGCGCTGCACCGCCTGTATTCCGGCGTCTGGATGCTCAACAACGGCTACACCCACGAGATGGCGGTCGAAGCCATCAGCAGCGGCCGCGCCGACATGGTCTCGTTCGGCCGCAAGATGATCACCAACCCCGATTTGGCGCGCCGCTTCCGCGACAACCTGCCGCTCAATGCGCCGTTCAAAGACGCCCCGCTGTACGGCGGCGAAGGCCCGCACGGTTACACCGACTACCCCTCGCTGGGTTGAGCCATGAGCGGCAAGCTGCAAGGAAAGACCGCGCTCGTCACCGGCGGCGCGGGCGGCATCGGCCGCGCCACGGCACTGGCCTTTGTGCGCGAGGGCGCCCAAGTGGCGGTGGTCGACATCAACGGCGACGCGGCGCAGGCGGTGGCCGACGAGATCATTGCCGCCGGTGGTGATGCCATCGCCATCGCCACCGACATCTCGCGCGGCGATCAGGTGGCGGCGATGGTCGCGCAGGTGGTCACCCGCTTCGGGCGGCTCGACATCGCCTTCAACAACGCCGCGCTCGACCTCGAGCACGAGCCGTTGCACAAGATCACCGAAGACGTGTTCGACCGTTTGGTGAGCGTCAACATCAAGGGCACCTGGCTGTGCATGAAGCACGAGATCGAGCAGATGCTGAAGCAGGGTGGGGGCGGCGCCATCGTCAACACCGCATCGATCGGTGGCGTGGGGGCCGCCCCGCGGCAGCCGATCTACGGCGCCACGAAGCACGCCGTGGTCGGCATGACGCAATCGGCCGGTGTCGAATACGGCCGCAAGGGCATCCGGGTGAACGCGGTGTGCCCCGGTGTGATCCGCACCGGGATGATGGAGCGTGCGATCGAGCGCGACCCGCGGCGCCAGCAGCACGTCGACCAGATCCACCCGATCGGGCGGCTGGGCGAGGCCGAAGACATCGCGCGAGCGGTTGTCTTCTTATGCTCCGACGACGCGGCTTTCATCGTCGGCCACCCGCTGCCCGTGGACGGTGGTTACCTGGCGCGCTGAAGCTCAGTGCAGCTTTATTCGTGGCCGGTACGTGCGGTCGAGCATCTCGGCTAGCGTGATGAGCAAAGTCTTGCGCACGCCGCCGAGTGCAAACTGGTGCTGCTTGTGCAAGCCCCAATACATGAACTGCGCCAGCCGCCCTTCGATGAAGAGGCTGCCGCGCGTCAAGCTGCCCATCAGGCTGCCCACTGACGAGTATTCGGAGAGCGAGACCAGCGAGCCCTGATCCTTGTAGACAAAAGGCACCACCGGCTCGCCCTTCATCAGCTGGGGCAAGGCCTTCACCAGGTACATCGCCTGTTGATAAGCGGCTGCCGCGCGCGGTGGCACCCAGGTACCGTCGGGTTGCTGGCAGGCTGCGCAGTCACCAAACGCAAAGATGTGTTCGTCGCGGGTGCTCTGCAGGTTGCCGTTGACCACCAGCTGGTTGAGGCGATTGGTCTCCAGCGGCTTGTCGCCGCCGATGCCGTTCAGAAAGTCAGCCGCCTTCACACCCGCCGCCCACACACACAGCGTGGAGCCGATCACCTTGCCACTGGCCATCTTCAGACCATCGGCGGTGACCTCGACCACCTTCTCGTTGGTGTGCACTTCGATCGCGAGCTTGCGCAGCTCGCGCACCGCCGCTTCGCTCAAGCGCTCGGGCAGTTGCGACAGCAAACGCGGCGCGGCCTCCACCAGCACGATCTGCAGATCTTTCTCGGGGTGAATGTGATCGAGCCCAAAGTTGGCCAGCACCCGCGCCGCAGCATGCAGCTCGGCCGCCAGCTCCACGCCGGTGGCGCCGCCGCCCACGATGGCCACCGTGAGGCGCCCACTGCCGGCCACGCGCGGCACACTCTGCGCGCGAATGCAGGCGTTGAGCAATCGGTCGTTGAAACGTTTGGCCGCCTGCGGGCTGTCAAGCTTGATGGTGTGCTGCGCGGCGCCCGGTGTGCCGAAGTCGTTGGTCTGGCTGCCAACCGCAATCACCAGCGTGTCGTAGGCCACCAGCTGGTCGGGCGTGATCTCAGCGCCGGTGTCGTCGTAGCTGGCCGCGAGCTGCACCGTCTTGTTGACACGGTCAATGCCGACCAGGCTGCCCAGGCGAAACTTGAAGTGGTTCCAGCGCGCTTGCGCCAAGAACTCGATCTCTTCGGCGTGGGTGTCGAAGCTGCCCGCAGCCAGCTGGTGCAAGAGCGGCTTCCAGACGTGGGTGCGCGCTGAGTCGACCAGCGTCACTTCAGCCAGCTTCTTGCGTCCCAAGCGTTTGCCCAACTGTGTGGCCAACGCGAGGCCGCCTGCGCCTCCCCCCACGATCACGATGCGGTGCATGTGACGATTTCCCTCTGTGCTTGAGTGTTCTGCCGCAGCTGCACCAACCTGGACAGCGGGGCCGAATGATATATGACGAGGCGAACGACCGTGCTTTTCTGGCCGAGCATCGCCACGTGCCAACACAAAAGCAAACGGCGAGCCCGCAGGCCCGCCGTTGGTGGAACAGATCTGCCGAAAGCTCAGTTGGCGAACGCGGCGATCCCCGTCTGCGCCCGGCCGAGGATGAGCGCATGCACATCGTGCGTGCCCTCGTAGGTGTTCACCACCTCGAGGTTCACCAGGTGGCGTGCCACACCGTACTCGTCGCTGATGCCGTTGCCGCCCATCATGTCGCGCGCAAGCCGCGCGATGTCGAGGCTCTTGCCGCACGAGTTGCGCTTCATGATGGAGGTGATCTCGACCGAGGCGGTGCCTTCGTCCTTCATGCGGCCCAAGCGCAGGCAGCCTTGCAGGCCCATCGTGATCTCGGTCTGCATGTCGGCCAGCTTCTTTTGAATCAGCTGGTTGGCGGCGAGCGGTCGGCCAAACTGCTTGCGGTCGAGCACGTATTGGCGTGCGCGGAACCAGCAGTCTTCGGCGGCACCCAAGGCACCCCAGGCGATGCCGTAGCGCGCGCTGTTGAGGCAGGTGAAGGGGCCCTTCAGGCCGCGCACTTCGGGGAAGGCGTTTTCTTCGGGGCAGAACACGTTGTCCATCACGATCTCGCCGGTGATCGACGCACGCAACCCCACCTTGCCGTGCACGGCCGGTGCGCTCAGGCCCTTGGCGCCCTTATCGAGCACGAAGCCGCGGATCGCACCGGACTCGTCCTTGGCCCAGACCACGAAGACATCGGCGATCGGGCTGTTGCTGATCCACATCTTGCTGCCCGTCAGGCTGTAGCCACCCGCC
>JBBRFR010000234.1:0-6276 GCA_038241485.1 Burkholderiales bacterium | reverse complement strand
CTTGGTCAGCTCGTCTTTCTGCTCTTCGCTCAACTCAACCACCGGGGCAACTCGCATTTGCTCGCTCCAATTCAAACCAACGTGCAGCATTGGAGCGACGGGAATCACTTAAGTTCACTCAAGAACAGAACGCTACACTAGCGGACGTGCCCCCACAATCCGGGTCACGCCTCTCATCTCAAACGACGGGAGCGCAGATGCCCGGCTATACCCTCTACGGCGCGCAAGGTTCAGGCTCGTCCACGGTCGAGCTGGCGCTAGAGCGCATCGGCCTGCCCTACCGCTCGGTGCGTGCCTCCACCTGGGAAAGTGACTCGGCACAGGCCGAGCTGCGTGCCGTGAACCCGCTGGGGCAGATCCCCACACTGGTGTTCCCCGACGGCAGCGTGATGACCGAGAGTGCAGCCATCCTGATCCACCTCGGCTTGAGCCACCCCGAAGCGGCGCTGCTGCCCACCGGTGCGGCGAAGCGGGCGCAGGCCATTCGCGGCTTGGTGTTCATCGCCGCCAATTGCTACTCGAACGTCAGCCTCTGCGACTACCCCGAGCGCTGGATCAGCGAGTGCGCGGAAGACGACCCACTGCGCGAACGCGTGCGGCTCGGCGCGCAGGCGCAGTTGCACCGCAGCTGGGAGATCTTTGCCGACAGCTTCCACGCCGAGCCGTTTTTCAACGGCGAAGCGCCGGGCGCGCTGGACTACCTGGCCGCCGTGGTGTCGAAATGGTCGGGCACACGTGCCCACATCAAGCAACACCGCCCGGAGTTTCTTGAAACGGTGTTGCGCATCGAGCAGCATCCGCAGGTGGTGCCAGTGTTCGCACGCCACTGGCCGGCAGCCTGACGAAAAAAATACCGACCCACCTTGCGGCAAGTCGGTAATCAAGGTGGCGCGGTCTACTGCGCCACGGCCGCATAACGTGGGTTTCTTGGGTTCATTTCCAAGTGGTGGTGACCGTCTGCGAGGCACCGGGCGCCGGTGTGGTGAGGCTGCGGTTGGCGCCGCTCTCCCACACCACGTTGCCGCCGCCGTCTTTCTTGATGAACTTGTATTCGATCGCGGTGCTCGCAGGCAGCGTGATCTGCCGGCGCCACTGGCTGCCCGACACCAGGGTGAGCGGCAAGGCACTGGCAGGCGCCCAGCTGCCGAGTGCCGGCAGGCTGCCCACCAGGTAGACGCTTTGCCCCGCCACGGTGCTGGCGGTCTGGTTGAAGATGACGCTCGAGGTGCTGCCGCCCGTGCCGCAGGCGGCCGTGCTGTTGAACACACCGCAGGCGCTGGCCGTGCCGCTCGCTGGCGTGCTGAGGCTGCGGTTGCCGCCGCCCTCCCAGGTGACGTTGGTGCAGCTGCTGTACTTGATGAACTTGTATTGCACGTTGGTCGAGCCCGCCAGGCTGACCGTGCCTGCATGGCCGGTTGATGTGGCCGGCAACGCCACCGCCTGGCACGGGTTCCACGCGCCGAGCGCGGCCACGCTGCCCACCACGTAGACCTGCTGGCCCGAGGCCGGCGCGGCACCCTGCACCGTGAAGGCCGTGCTCACGCCGGGCTGCGTGCCGCCCACCTTGGCGTTGACGTGCAAGGCTGCCGCCGAGTTGGCCGCCACGTTGAGCGTGGCCAGGCCGGAACCATCGACGGTCACCACCGTGCCGCTGCACACACCGGCTGCAAAGTCGCCGCTGATCACGTCGCAGTAGTTGCCTGCGGCCAGGCCGGTCTGGAAGCTGCGCGACAAGGCGCTGCCCTCTTTGTTGATGACGACGAAGGCCTTGTCACCACGGCTGAAGGCGATTCTGTTGTTGCCGTTGTCCCACCAGTTGTTGACCGACCAGCTGCTCACGCTGGCGTTGCGAAAGGCCACCATGTTGGCGATCGGGCGGAAGCGGTGTTCACACACCCAGCCGCCGCGCGTCTGGCTGAAGCAGGCCGGTGCGCTGGCGCCGTCGGCCCAGGGGCCGCGGGTCGAGCCGTCGTTGTTGTAGGGCGGGCCGAAGCTGGTGTCGTAGTCGTTGGCCTTCTGAAACGCGTAGCTCGACATCACCACCGGGTAGCCATACGGCCAGGCCAGCATGAAGACGTTGGCCAGGTCGTAGGTGGCACCAAAGTGGTACGTGAGGTAGTTGCCGCCACCGCCGTGGCCACGTTGTTTGTCGTGGTTGTCGGTGAAGGCCACCGCCTTGCTGCTGCCCATCAGGCCCCAGGTTTCGCCGAAGGTCTTCAGGTCGGCCAGCTTGCCACCACCGGCGAACTTGCCGTGCAGCTGCGGGCCGTAGGCAAACTCGGTGATGGTCGCCTGCCCGCCGCTCAGGTTGAAGTACTGGCTGGGCTGCACCGCTTCACCGGCCGCACCGATCACCTCAAGGAACCAGAACGGGCGTGTGGCCAAGCGCGAGTTCACGTTGTCGATGATGGCGCCCAGCTCGCCGGGGTGAATGTGCTTGGCCGCATCGACACGAAAGCCCTTCACGCCCATGTTGGCCAGGCCCACCAGGTAGTCGGCGATCTTGCCGCGCACGTCGCTGCTGCCGGTGTTCAGATCTTGCAGGCCCGAGAGCTCGCAGTTCTGCACGTTGTTGGCATCTTTGTAATTGGTGATGCCACACACCGGCGAGTGAAAGTCGGGCGAGCCGTAGAGGCCGGGGTAGTTGTGGTGCGACCAGCTGCGCCCGGCGCTCGAGGTGCCGCCGGTGCCGCCCGACATGTGGTTGATCACCGCGTCGACATAAATGCCCACGCCCACCGCGTTGCAGCGGTTCACCATGTCTTGGAACTGCGCGCGTGTGCCACTGCGGCTGCGGTCGAGGTTGTAGCTCACGGTCTGGTAGCGCATCCACCACGGGTAAGGTGCGCCGTCGCCGCTGGCGATCCAGTTGTGTTCGGTGGGTGGCGACACCTGCACGGCGGCGAAGCCCTTGGGGCCGAGGTGCGTTTCGCACTCGCGGGCGATGTCAGTCCAGCGCCATTCGAAAAGCTGCACGAAGGCGGTGCGCGGGGTGGTCTGTGCGTGGCTGAGTGCGCTGGCGCCGAGCAAGGCGGCCAAGGCCAGGCCGCGCACGGTGGATGAAAGCGTCTGCATGTGTGTCTCCTGTGGGTGGTGCGGCCACGGGCATATTTTTCAGTGACGTCTTCGCGTCACGGAGGCGTAATGTAAGTACGCCATGCCGCTTTGCCTACCCAGAGAAGACCTGAATAGCAGAACTTGATCTATCGGCAGCCTTTTTCTTATCTCATTGTTTTATAAGACAAAAGAAAAACTTCATGGGCGCGATCCAAACCAACTAAGAAACATTTTGTTTCAACTCAGGCTCATCGATGGCAGAGTTGTTTGACTACAAACCTGTAGTACGCCGCTCACATGTGGCGGAACACGTGCACGAAGCTGCGGCTGACCGGCAGCACCTCCTTGCGGCCTTTCAGGCGCACTTCGGCCGTCTCGTTCGGGCCGCGGTCGACCTGGCTCACCCGGTGCAGATTGACGATCACCGAGCGGTGCACCTGCGCAAATCGCTCCGGGTCGAGCTCGTCGGCCAGCTCGCGAATGCTCTTTCGGATGAGCGCCTCGCCGCCTTCCCACACCACCAGCGTGTATTTCTCGTCAGAGCGCAGGCGGGCCACCTGCTCCACGGGAATGAGGCGCACGGTACTGCCCACCGAAGCCTTGATCCACTGCAACCAGTTGCTGGCACCGACACGGCGGCGCAGCTCGGCCGACATTTTCTCGACCACCGCATCAAGGCTGTGGGCGGTGGCTTCGGGCGGGCGGGCCAGCCTGGCGCGCAAACGTTCCACCGTGTCGGCCAGTCGCGCTTCGTCAAACGGCTTCACCACGTAATCGAGCGCGCCTTGCTCGAAGGCCGTGACGGCGTATGGGTCGTAGGCGTGACGAACACCACCTCAGCTCGGCGTGCGATCGAGCGTGCTGCCTCTACGCCGTTGAGCCCCGGCATGTGCACGTCGACGATCACGGCGCGCAAGCCATGCGGCGGCTGGTCGGCGCATCAGCTCCAGGTAGGCCTTGACCAGCGCGATCTCGGTGCCCAGCGTGGCGTTGTGCTGGCTCAGCGTGGGCACGGCCGCACGCAAATACGCGATCAGGCTCTGCAACACGGGCGCCGCACGCGGCGAACCCGACTCGACCAGCTGCTGCACATTGGCCAGCGTGTTGAACAAGAAGTGCGGCTCGATCTGCGCGTGCAGCAGGCGCAGGCGGGCGTCGAGCGCCTGCTTCTCAAGCGTGCTGCGCTCCAGCGCAAACGACACCTCTTGCGCACGCGCCTGTGCGTCACGCTCACGGTAGAGCGCGCCCAGCGCCAGCACCAGGCCCAGGGCCATGGCCCAGACCGTGATCTTCATGAAGCCCGCGACCATGCCCTCGTGCGCAAGCACGCGCAGCACGCTGCCACCGGTCATCCACAGGTAGGCCAGCAAAGTCGCAACCGGCGCTGCCAGCACGATGGCCAGTACCTGCACCACCCAGCGCGGCAGCCACCGCTGGAGCCAGCGGCCGGCAACGTCGTAGGCCAGCAGCAACGCCAGCCCAACGAACACGGTGCGCGCCAGGATGCTGACGAAAGAGGTGACGAAATGCTGGTTGAACAGCACCGCCAGCGCCGTGGAAACGGCCAGCATCAACAGCATGCGGGGCGGCCGAAAGGCCGAGCGCAGCAGCGCAAACACGCTGCGCCAGCCGGCTGTTGCGAGGGGAGCCTTGGAGTCCATGGCCCGCACGATACGGGCATTCACTGCCTTTCCCAAGCCGCGCAGGGCGCGCGTGCGACGAGCGACGGGAATCGGGGGCCGAATGGCCGCAGGGCAGCGCCCCGCGGCCTCCCGCTTGGCGCTACTTCACGATCACCGTGTACATGCTGGTGCCCGTGTTGTTCCACGGCCCGAGCGTCACCGTGCCGGCGTTGAAGCGTTTCCTGAACAGGCTGAAACCGCGCGAGACGGTCGCGCTCTCGGCCATGGTCAGGTCGGCCCCGGTGTCGACCCAGTTGCTGTCGATCCACGAGGGCAGCGGCGAGCGGTTGTCGAAGGCGATGTACACATCGGCCGCGGCCGAGATGCTGAAAGTGGCCAGCGGGTTGCCGGCATACGCCTTGGAGGCGTTGGCCGCACGAATCCAGCGCCCACCCGCCACCACCGCCGGTACCGCAGTGAAGGTGTAGGTGCGGTCGCCAAACGACACGTTGCCGTTTTGCAGGTTGCTCTGGATCGACCAGTTGCCGGCGTTGGCACCGTCGGAGACCTGCAGGTTCGACACCGTCACGGCCGGGGGCGTGCCGCAGCCGGTGACACGCGCGCCACCCCAGTCGGCGTGGTCGTAACCGTCGCCGTTGCCGCCGTTGGTGACGACCAGACGCAGCTCGGCCGTGTTGGCCACCGGCACGATGGCGGTGCTGCGCAGCGAGCTGCCCGTCAGCGCAGGGCTGGTGTAGGCCAGCACACCATCGCGGTAGACCTGGAACACCACGCTGCCGTTGTCACCCACCTCGTCGTCGATGCCGATGTCGGCGATGAAGCTGCCCGAGCAGCTGCGGTTGAGGTTGAAGCGCAGATCCGACGGCGCATGCACGCCCAGGCCGCGTTGGTAGAGCACGCCGCCGATCGAGATCTGCCGGCCGTCGGCCGCGCCCTGCTCGCCGTTGCTGCGGTTCACTTCATACGGGCCCCAGCCGTTCACCGGCGTGCCGATCAGCGGGAAGCTGCTCAGCTGCGTGCGCGGGAAGATGTCGCGCGTGGTGGTGTTCGTCGCACCCGACGAGTCGCGCACGGTGAGCGTGATGCGCAGCCACATGTTGGCTTCGCTGGCCTCGAAGTCGGGCACGGTGAACTGGCCGCTGCCGCCGGTGACGGGCGTGATGAAGGTGTGTGCGTGCGTGTCGTGCTGGAAGTCGACCTTCCAGGTGAGGTTGGCACCGGCGAGGTTGCCGTCTTCGGGGTCGGTGCCCACGCCGCTGTAGCTGATGACGTCGCCGCTGGCAAAGCCGGTGGTGGCCGAGGGTGTGTCGATGCGCGCGGTGGGCGCGCGGTTGGTCGTGACCGTGAGCGTGGCCTCGTCGGTGGTCACGCTGCCGAAGGTGTTGCTGGCCACGGCGCGAAAGCGCGCGCCGGTGTCGTTGACCGTGGTGGTGGCGAGCGTGTAGCTGCCGCCGGTGGCGCCGCTGATGTTGGCGCCGTTGCGTTGCCACTGAAAGCCGGTGGCACCATCGGCCGCGGCCGCGAAGGTGGCGGCGGTGCCCACGTACACCGTCTGGTTCTGCGGGTGCTGCGTGAT
>JBBRFR010000233.1:0-6400 GCA_038241485.1 Burkholderiales bacterium | reverse complement strand
GACGTAGCCGTGGAACGTTCTATAGACCCCGCTGGCGCACATCAGCCGCAGGCTCATCTGCTCGCCGATCAAGGCCTTGAGCTCGAGGTGAGCGCTGGTGCTCAGGCAGTCGACCGTGGCGAGCAAGGGCGACAGCGGCTGCGCCTCGGTGCCCAGGCCGCTCGTGTCTTCTTGCCACTGCGCACGCTCGACCACCAGCGTGGCGCTGGGCAATGCCGTTTCCAGCTGCATCAAGCGTTTGTGCTGGCTGACGCTCAGCAGCGCCTTGAGGCGGCTGAAACCTTCTTGGAAGTTCATGTTTGCATTCTTTCGTCTGAGGCGAGGCCAGCACCGGCTGGGCGCGCATTCGTGCGTGCCGAAGTCTAGTCAGGCAATGGCGCGAACAGATGCGCACACCCCCGAATGGGCGAGAAGGCATGTGTCACAAGCTGCAACCGATGCATGTCGGCTCGATTCAGCGTCAGCTGACCCGCGTTAGTGCAACCCACGGGCGACATTGACAGCGCTGAATCACGGGGGGCGTGCTCAGTCAGCGGCTCAAATCCGCCGGGCGGGCGACTTTCGGTGCTCGTAGGTTCGGCGACGCAAGTGTGCGCATCGGCCGCTCAAGCTGCTCGGTGGGCGTGCGGTGGCCTGCGCAGCGCGGGCACCACGTGCCGTTCAGGACATACGATGGCGCGGTCGACCGTTCGTGCCCGGCACGGCATTGGAAGTCGAGCTTCGTCCGGCTATTGACATAAAGGGGCCTGATTAGCGACGTGCCTCCGCCAAGCTCCGTTCGCCCTGACCCTTCGGTACCTCAGGACAGGGCAAGTCGAAGGGCTGCACAAGGCTTCGATCCGCGAAGCTGGCCAGCGTTTCGTCGGGGCTTCGTTGGATGGCTCTCACGCAGCTGAAGAATGGCCTTGTGCAGGGTGTCTGCTGTGCTCACCGAAGTGGGGCGAAGGGTGCGAGATGTTGCTGACGGCGGCAGCATCGTATGCGGGTGCACAGCGCGTCGTTGGTGCCCCGGGTGGGCCATGTCACCGAGGCCAGGGGCGAGCGAGGGCTCGATTCACGGCCAAGTACAGGTACAAGTACAAGTACAAGGGCACTAGGGAGAGCGGGCACATCGGCCAGCCTCGGTCACTACATGCCCTTGAAGAGCCCGGCGAAGCTGCGGCTGACTTCGAGCTTTTCGGTATGGCCCTTGACGCTGACCAGCTGGCGCCCGCGCATGTCGCGGCTCACGCCGGCAATGGCTTGGGTGTTGACGAGCGTGGAGCGGTGGATCTGCCAGAACACCTCGGGGTCGAGCTCGTCGATCAGCTCCTTGATGGGTTTTCTGATCAGCGCTTCGAGCGTGGCCGTCTGCACCCGGGTGTACTTTTCGTCGGAGATGAAAAACAGCACCTCATCGACCGGGATCATCTGGATGCTCTGGCCCACGCTGGCTTGGATCCACTTGAGGCGCTGCGCCGCCGCGCCCGGGTTGAGCTGATGCGCGAGCTTGTGCAAGAGCTGCTGCATGTCGGCCCCGGCCGAGGGCGGCGGCTCGTGTGTGGCCTCGCGCAGCGCCAGGCGTTTGCGAACGCGCTCGACGGTGAGCTGCAGGCGCTCGCGCTCGGCGGGCTTGAGCACATAGTCGACCACACCTTGTTCAAACGCTTCGACGGCGTATTGGTCGTAGGCGGTGATGAAGACGATTTCGCAGCCAAGCCAGTCTTCGGTTTCGTCGGGGATCTGCGCGATCTGGCGCGCCGCCTCCACGCCGGTCATACCCGGCATGCGGATGTCGAGGAAAACGATGTCGGGCTGGTGCTGGCGTGTCAGCTCAACCGCCTCGATGCCATTCTTGGCTTCGGCCACGATCTGCAGCTCGGGCCAAACTTCAGCGAGACGAGCACGAAGCTGCTCACGCATCAGCCGTTCGTCATCAGCAATCACTGCCCTCATGCCATCTCTCCAGAATGCGAGGTGTAAGGCACGGTGATCGTCACGGCCGTGCCGCCGCCCGGATTCTCCGCCACCGTGAGGCCGGCCTTGTTGCCATACAAGAGCTGCAAGCGCTCGCGGATGTTGGCCAGGCCGATGCCGGTGCCGGCGGTCGCCGCCTTGCCGAAGCCCAGGCCCGTGTCGGCCACCTTCACCGCCAGCTTGCCGTGCACGATCTCGGCGGTGACGGTCAGCGAGCCACCTTCGGGCTTGGGCTCCAGGCCGTGTTTGATGGCGTTTTCAACCAGGCTTTGCAACATCATCGGCGGGAACTCGGCCGACAACAGGCCGTCGCTCACGCGGATCTCGGTGCTGAGGCGGTCTTCCATGCGCACCTTCAAAATCTCCAGGTAAGGCCGGATCACCCCCAGCTCACGCGCCAGGTCACGGGTGCCCTGCTGTGCATTGGCTTCGCGCATGGTGGGCATGCTGGCGCGCAACAAGGCGATCAGGTTTTTCTGCATCTTGCTGGCACGCGGTGGGTCGGTCTCGATCAGGTGATCGATGCTGGCCAGCGTGTTGAACAGGAAGTGCGGCTCCACCTGCGCCTGCATCGCGGCCATGCGGGCCTCGACCACCTGGCGCTTGAGCGTCTCGGACTCGGCCATCTCTGTGGCCACCACTACCTGCGCCTCGGCCTTGAAACGGCCCGCGGCCATCAGCTTGATGATCCCCGAGATGAAGATCAGCAAGAACACAAACTGCGGCAGGTGGTCACCCGGGCGAAAGGGCTTGATGCGGATCTCGCGCATGCCGGCGGCGTTGACGGCTTGCTCGGCATCGGCCGCCGCCTCCTTCGCGTCGGCGATGGCTTCCTTGATGGCGTCCTTGGCCTCTTCGATGGCCTCGCGCACATCGGCGTTGGTTTCGGCGTCGTCGACGTTCACCTTCACGCCGGGCAGGTCGATGTGGATGTTGGCCGTGCCGCTGGCGGCCGAAGCGGGCGCGCTGGCGGCCGTGGGGGCGACACGAACGCCGTTCTTGTCGATGGTGACCGAGTAGCTCTTGCCCTTGATGTCAAACACCGCGCGCTCGGTGCCGGGCGGGCTGGGCGGCTCAGGGGCTTTGGGTGGCTTGGGCGGGGCGGGGGCACGCGCCGGCTTGTAGATGATCTTGTCTTCGCCCCAGTAGATGTTGAACGGCGGCAGGTCAGACGTGATGCCGGCCACCATCAGCGTCAGCACCGCGAGCAGGAAGAAGCGCTTCCAGCTGATGCTGTCGAGCCAGCGTGCGTAGGCCGTGAGGCCACGCTTCAGCGAGGCAAAAAAGCCGCTGGCGTTGCCGTGGGTAGGGGGAGCAGATGAAACCATGCAGCCACTGTAAGCGGCGCCACCCGGGCGCCACCAGCGGCAGGCGACAGGCCGAACAAGCGGGCGGACAGGCTGCAGGCAGCGCCGACCGGCGTCAGCGCCGCAGGGTCACAAGAAACCGAGCCGCCGGTTGGCGCCGAAGTTGGCGAGGTTGGGCAACACGCTGTTGAGCTGCGCATCGCTCGCGCCAAACCAGGCCAACAAGGTGGCGGCGTACTGGTCGACCGAGGTGGTGGGCAGCCAGCGGCCTTGCAGCTCCCAGCTGTCGACACCCACGTCGTTGATGCCGCCCAGCGCCAGCTCGGGGAACGTGCCGTAGCTCGCGCCGCCATTGACGGCGCCGCCCAGCACGAGGTGGGTGTTGCCCCAGGCGTGGTCGGTGCCGGTGCTGTTGTTGGGGGTGAAGGTGCGGCCGAAATCGCTCTGGGTGAAGGCGGTGACGGCGTCGCCCAACTGCAGCGCTTTCATGGCGGCGTAGAAGGCACCGAGCGCGTCGCCCAGCTCCTTCAGCAGGTCGGCGTGGTTGCCGGTGGTGGGGGCGCCGGCCACGAGCTGGTTGGCGTGGGTGTCAAACCCATCGAGCGCGGCAAAAAACATCTGCTTGTCACCCCCCACGGTGGCGCTGCCGGCGATCAGCTTGGCGATCTGATAAAGCTGGCCGGCCAGCCCGGTGCGGAACTCGGTGTTGGGGGCGGTGCCGGTGAACAGCGGCGCAAACGCGGTGTCGATCGCCGCCAGAGCCCCCGCGCCGCCCGGCTCGATGGCCACCAACCCACCCAGCCGCGCTGACACGCTGAACGCGTTGCGCTGTGCGGTGGCGTAAGCCTCGCCAAGCTCGGTGTCTTGCCCTGTGGCATAGAGCAGGTTGAGCGCGTCCTTGCGCGCGACGAAGGGCGCGTATTGCTGCGAGTCGGCACTGAGCACCCAGGCGCCGAAGCCGTCGCCGGGGGTGTCGGGCAGCACCAGCGGCGAGACGGTCTCGGTCAGGCCGAAGCGGGTGCTGCCAGCCAGCGAGATCACCGGGTTGACGGTCTGCAGCGCCGCCGACGCGCGCCCGCCCCAACCGCTGCGGCTGAGGGCGTGGGTGTGGCCGGTTTCCCACTCGATCTGCTGGTCGGAGTGCGAAAAGAGATTGGCCGGAACCTCGGCCGAGCTGCCCGGCAGCGCGCGGAACTGCGCCTTGCTCATGGGCCGCACCAGGGTGCCGAGGTTGAACACCGGCGCGAGATTGCCTTCGGCCCAGGCGCCGCTGAGCGCGCTCAGCGAGGGGTGCATGCCGTAGTTGATGCCGCTCAGCGGCAGCAGGCTGGCACGTGGCAGTGCCAAGCCCTGGCGCACCGCAGCGTATTGGTTGTAGCGCGCGGTGTCGGTCGGCACGATGGTGTTGATCCCGTCGTTGCCGCCGTAGAGAAAGATGCACACCAGGGCCTGGTAGTGCCCGGCGCGGGCAGGCTTGGTGCCCAGCGTGAGGTTGGCCACGGTGCCCAGGCCAAGCGCACCGGCCAAGCCGGCGCTGTTGCGCATGAGCCATTGGCGGCGGTTCATCGTGAGGGCAGGGGCAGCGGTTTTGCGGTTCATGGTGTCATGCCCTTAGCGTTGGATCTGGTAGTGGGGGGAGCCGTAGACCAGGAAGGCCGCGGTCTTCACCCGGTTGCTGCGCCAGTTGGTGGGGTCGTTGCTCGACGTCCACCAGGCGGTGGCGCGCACCACCTCGTTGCGCGCGGCGGTGGGCAGGCTGCGCCCGAGCGCCAGCATCGAGATGCGGTCGACCAGCACGCCGGCGTCGGTGGCATCGGCGGTGAAGGCGCTGAGGTTGACCGCAGTGCCCTGCGGGTTGGGCACGCCGCTCTGGTTGGCCGGGCTGCCACCCCAATCGAGCAAGTAGGTGAGAAAGTTGAGCCGCGACAAGGCGGTGTTGGCGTTGTGGATGCCGAAGGTCGGGCCCACGAGCGTGGTGCCGGCCACCGGGTAGTCGGGCGGGTAGAAGTTGAACACCGAGGGCGGGCGGAACACATGCTGGCGCATGGTCTCGCCCCACCACCAGCTCAGAGCCTCGCCATCACTTGCACCATTCAGGCCGCGCAGCACACCGGTGAACAGCTGCACCGGCTCGCGCAGCTTGCCGGCGTTGCGCCCGACGCTGTCGCCCCGGGCTTCGGTGTCGAGCAGCACGGCGGCCACGGTGGCGGCCAGGTCACCGCGTTGTCCGGTGCCGAACGTCAGGTAACGCCCGGTGGTGAAGGCTGCCGCCACCCGGCCCACGTAGGCAGGCGTTGGGTTGCTGCTGACCAGGTGCTGGATCAGCTGCTTGCCGATGAAAGGGGCGGTATTGGGGTGGGTGATGACGCTGTCGAGCACGGTCTCGAGCGCGCCGCTGGCAGTGTGGTTGGCCGCGAGCGAATAGCCGTTGAGCAGAGTGCGCGCCGTGGTGTCGTGGTAACGCGCCACCGGCACCATGTCGCCATCGTTGGCGCCGCCGTAGTAGCGGCAGTTGGCGCCCGTGGGCCAGCAACCATATGACGTGGCGCCACCGGCGGGGTAGGTCCAGCCAGTGAGTGCATAGGCATAGGCGCGCACGGTGTCGTTGCTGTAGGTGGCGGCGCAGGTGCCGCCGCGCAGCGTGCCGTCGCTGTTGAGCTCGCAGGTGCCAATGGAAAACAGCTGCAGCAGCTCGCGCGCGAAGTTTTCGTTGGGCGCGTCTTTGTCGTTGTTGGCGTTGTTCAAAAAGTCGCCCATCACCGGCGACAGCACCACCTTCTTCAGCACCTGCCGGTAGTTGCCGAAGGCTTCGCGCAGCAGCACGTTGTGGTAGTTGCGAAAGCCGTAGTTGCCGCTGACGTCGAGGCTGTTGACGACCACGATTTGTTGCAATGCAAAGGCCACCCGCTGGCGCAGCTGGTCGCTCTGGGTGATGGCGTTGCGGTAAAAGTCCCAGACCAGGGGCTCGGTGGAGTAGTAATCGCGCCAGCAATTGGCGCCGCGCCCGGTGCAGAACTCGCCGCTGCCGGTGAACTGGTGGATCTCGCCGCCCATGCCACTGCTGTAGCTCGATGTGCGCAGCGCCATTTGCGCCGTCACCCAGGCGCTCGGGCCTTGGCTGCGAATGCTGCCGACCA
>JBBRFR010000232.1:0-6434 GCA_038241485.1 Burkholderiales bacterium | reverse complement strand
TGGCGCCTGGCCGCGCTCGCGGAAACCGGCGCCGACAACGTGGGCGGCCCCTGGCGCGCGGTGCCTGATGCTCACGCTGGGCCGATGCAGCATGCGGTGGCGGCGGCCTTCCAGTCGCGCTGGGTGGCGGGGGGCGCCTTGTCGCGTCAGCTCGACCACAACGGTTGGGTCGACACGGTCTACCTTGGCGCCTGGCCGCGCGCCACGTTCGAGCGCTTCGGCGGCTTCGACGAAAAGCTCGTGCGCAACCAAGACGACGAGCACAACTTGCGCATCGTCAAGGGCGGCGGGCGGGTGTGGCAGTCGTCGCGCATCCGCAGCGTCTACCGGCCGCGCGCCACGCTGTCACAGGTGTTCAGCCAATACCTGCAATACGGCTACTGGAAGCCCTTCGTGATGAAGAAGCACGGCCAGGCGGCGTCGCTGCGGCATCTGGTGCCCAGCGTGTTGGTGTTGGCGCTGTTGTTGTTGGGGCTGGTGGCGCTTGCCGGGCTGCGGGCCTGGCCGCTGCTCGCGCTCAGTGGGTTGTATGCACTGGCCGTGCTGGCCATGACAGCCGCCGTGGCGCAATCACAAACGCTCGCCTTGCCCGTGCTGCTGCGTGTGCCCGCGGTGATCGGGGCATACCACCTCGGCTACGGTATCGGCTCGCTCATCGGCTGGTGTGACGCGCTGCGCGGCGGCGGCGGCCGTGAGCGTTTTGCCAGGCTCACGAGGTGACGCAGATGCACGACCCATCCACCGCCGAGATCGAGTCGGTTCGCGAACGTTATGCGCGCCGTGCCCCGCAAGACCCACGCTACAGCCTGCTCAACCCGGCGGCGCTGCTCGCGCTGCAAGAGCGCCAGCGCGCGATGCTGGCGTTGTTCAAGCGCCTGGGCTGGAGCGACCTGTCGCAGCTCAAGCTGCACGAGGTGGGCAGCGGCACCGGCAGCAACCTGATCGAGTTGATGTTGGTGGGCTTTGCGCCCCAACACCTCTCGGGCGTGGAGCTGCTGCCCGAGCGCCACGCCGCCGCGCGTGAGCGCCTGCCTGCGGCGGTGCAGCTGGCACAAGGTGATGCGCTGGCCCTGACCCCACCCGACGCGAGCGTCGACATCGTGTTGCAGTCCACCGTCTTCTCGTCCCTGCTAGATGATGCCTTTCAGCAGCGCCTGGCCGACACCATGTGGGCCGCCGTCAAACCGGGCGGCGGTGTGCTCTGGTACGACTTCACCTTCAACAACCCGCGCAACCCCGATGTGCGCGGCGTGCCGCTGGCGCGGGTGCGGCAGCTGTTTCCGCAAGCACAGATGCAAGCGCGGCGCGTGACACTTGCACCGCCCATTGCGCGGGCTGTGGTCAGAATCCACCCGGGCCTGTACCCCATTGTCAACGCCTTGCCACTGCTGCGCACCCATGTGCTGGTGTGGCTCGGCAAGCCTTCCAGCCCCTGAACACCCAAGGCACGTGCCGTTTGGATATGGCTGCCGGTGAACAGGAAACGTCATTGCAAATTGAACATATCATAGGCAAAATGCAAGGATGATTGAAAGGCAGCTACACAGCCTGATAGAGCGACGCCTGCAGCAGTCTCCGGCGGTTGTGTTGCTCGGGCCGCGCCAGGTCGGCAAGACCACACTGGCCAGAACGATTGCGGCACAGCACCCCAATGCGCTGGTGCTCGACCTGGAGCGCGAGTCCGACCGCGCAGCCCTGCAGCAGCCCGAACTCTTTTTCGCCGCACACCGAGACCGCCTGCTGGTGCTTGACGAGGTGCAGTTGATTCCGCAGTTGTTTGCGGCGCTGCGCCCGGAGATCGATGCCGACCGCCGCGTGGGGCGCTTTCTGTTGCTGGGCTCTGCGTCGGGCGACTTGTTGCGACAGTCTGGCGAGTCGCTGGCGGGCAGGGTGTCTTACCTCGAACTCACGCCCTTGCTCGCCGCCGAGGTGCCCGGGGCCGGCCTGGCCGATCTTCAGTCACTCTGGTTGCGTGGTGGCTACCCCTTGAGCTACCTCGCGCCAGACCAAGAGGCTTCCTACGCGTGGCGCCAAGATTTCATCCGAACCTTCTTGCAACGCGATCTGCCCGGCATGGGCGTGCGTGTACCCGCTGAAACACTCAGGCGTTTCTGGCAAATGCTGGCGCACCTGCAGGGGCAGTTGTTCAACGCATCGCAACTGGGCCTGTCGCTCGGTGGCGCATCGCACACCACGGCAACCCGCTATCTCGACGTGCTGGTCGACACGATGATGGTGCGCCGCCTGCAGCCGCATCTGGCCAATGTGGGCAAACGTTTGGTCAAGTCGCCCAAGGTCTACCTGCGAGACAGTGGTGTGCTGCACGCCCTGCTGGGCCTTGCGAGCGTGCAAGACTTGCAAGGGCACCCCGTGGCGGGCGCATCTTGGGAGGGTTTTGTGGTGGAGCAGGTGGCGGCCGCATTGCCGCCCGATGCGCAGCTGGGCTTTTACCGCACAGCCGCAGGCACCGAGCTCGACCTGGTCATCGAGCGAGGCTCGCGCAAAGTGGGTATCGAGATCAAGTTTTCATCTGCCCCGAAACCCACCAAAGGCTTTTGGCAGGCCCTGCAAGATCTGCAGATCGACCAAGCTTATGTGGTCGCCCCGGTGTTGCGACGCTACCCGTTGGCTGAACGGGTCGAAGTCGTGCCGGTGGCCGAGGTGCCAAGACTGCTGGAAGGCTGAGAGCCTGAGAGTTTTTTGGTTTGCGCCCCACCCTCGTTCGCCCTGAGCCTGTATTCCCGTTCGCCCTGAGCCTATATTCCCGTTCGCACTGAGCCTGTCGAAGGGTGCGCCGTGCACTGCGCTTACCCTTCGACAGGCTCAGGGCGAACGGAGATGGTGTCACCTGTTTCTTGCCAACGCCTTTCGTCGCGTCGCGACGAATGCATCGCTCAGGGCGAACGGAAATCAAAAAACTCTCAGGCTCTGAGACGAGCCACGGTTTCGGTTTCATGGCAGTGCATACATTGACGACAATGCCCCATTTCTCGCAAGCCGGAGCTTGGCATGGCCACCTTGATGAATCGCAGCATGGATGAGTGTGTGAAGGCAGAGGTTCGGGTGCTGGCGGCAGGCCTCTCGGGCGTTGCAAAGGTGCAGTGGCCCAGGGGTGTGGTGCCACTTGCAGGCGCGACCCCATGAACCTGCCCTTCCTGCCCTTCCTGCCCTTCGCCCTGCCCGACATCGGCGAAGAAGAGATCGCCGAAGTGGTAGACACCCTGCGCTCGGGCTGGGTCACCACCGGCCCCAAGACCAAACGTTTCGAAGAAGATTTCACCGCCTTCCTGGGCGACGCGAGCCTGCACTCGATGGCCGTCAACTCGGCCACCGCCGGCCTGCACCTGGCGCTCGAGGCTTTAGGCATCGGCCCGGGCGACGAGGTCATCACCACCACCCACACCTTCACCGCCACCGCCGAGGTGGTGCGCTACCTGGGCGCTGACGTGGTGCTGGTCGACATCGACCCGGCCACGCTGTGCATCGACGTCAACGCGGTAGAAGCCGCCATCACCCCGCGCACAAAGGCCGTGATGCCAGTGCATTACGCCGGCCTCGCGGCCGACATGCCGGCCTTGCTGGCACTGGCCAAGAAGCATGGCCTGAAGGTGGTCGAAGACGCGGCGCATGCCCTGCCCACCACCTGCGGCGGCCAGCTGATCGGCACACTGGAATCCGACGTGACCGTGTTCAGCTTCTACGCCAACAAGACCATCACCACCGGCGAAGGTGGCATGGTCGTCACGCGTGATGCGGCGCTGGCCAAACGCATCAAGACCATGCGCCTGCACGGCATGAGCCGCGACGCGTTTGACCGCTTCACCGCCACCGTGCCCAGCTGGTACTACGAGATCGTGGCGCCGGGGTTCAAGTACAACCTGACCGACATTGCTTCGGCCTTGGGGTTGCAGCAGCTGAAGCGGCTTGGCGCCTTCCAGAAGCGCCGCGAAGAGATTGCGCTGCAGTTCAACGCGGCTTTTGCCGAGCTGCCGGTGATCACGCCGCCGCTCGCCGCGGGTGGCGACATGCACGCCTGGCACCTGTACGTGATGCGCCTGGGTGATGCGGCGCAGGTCAGCCGTGATGCGTTCATCGAGCGCCTGTTCGCTGCCGGCATTGGGTGCAGCGTGCACTACATCCCGCTGCACCTGCAACCGTATTGGCGCGATCGTTATGCGCTCTTGCCGGCGAACTTCCCGCATTCGCAGAAGGCGTACGAGCGCATGGTCAGCCTGCCGCTGTACACCCGCATGACCGACGCCGATGTGCACCGCGTCATCGCGGCGGTGCGTTCCGCGCTGGGTTGAGCTTTGTCCATGGCCAAGCGCTTGTTCGATGTGGTGTTGTCTGCGCTGGGCCTGCTGTTGCTGTCGCCGCTGTTGCTGGTAACCGCGCTGTGGATCAAGCTCGACTCCCCCGGGCCGGTGTTCTTTCGCCAAGAGCGCATTGGCCGCTTTGGCGTGCCGTTTTGCATCCACAAGTTCAGAACCATGACGCACGGCGCAGCAGGCACGCAGATCACGGTGGGCGCCGATGCACGCATCACACGCGCCGGTGCGCACCTGCGCCGCGCCAAGCTCGATGAGTTGCCGCAATTGATTGACGTGCTGCGTGGTGCCATGAGCCTGGTGGGCCCACGCCCCGAGGTGCCACGCTATGTGGCGATGTACCCGCAAGGCCTGCGAGACAAGGTGCTCAGCGTGCGCCCCGGCATCACCGACGTAGCTTCGCTCGAATACCGCGACGAAGGCGAGCTGCTCGCGCGTGCCGCCGACCCGGAGCGTGAATACGTCAACGTGGTGATGCCGGCCAAGCTGAAGCTAGCCGCCCAATACGTCGACCACGCCTCGCTGCGCTTTGACCTGCAGGTGATCCTGAGAACCATGCGACTGGTCTGGTGGCGGTGATGCACAACACGCGCAACAGCAAAACCATCGACACCGCGCCCACCGTCTGGCACCGGCTCGACCGTGTGCTGGCGCGGCTGCGGCCCAAACGCCAGCTGCTTTCACTGTTGATCGACGGCCTGGTGATCGCGCTGTGCTGGAACATCACCTACCTGTTTCGCCTGGGCTTCGAGCGCTGGATCAGCGCACGCCCCGATTACGACGCCTGGGTCATGCTGGGTGTGGTGGCGACCTACCTGCTGGCGTTTGTGATCGGTGGCATCCCGCGTGGCATGTGGCGTTTTTCGGGTTTCGATGAGGTCAAGCGCCTCACCGTGGCCTGCCTGGGCGCGGGGGCGGTGTGTGCCGTCGTGGTGTCGATGGCGCGGCTCGCCGAAGTGCCACGGGCCGTTTTGGCCTTGCACCCGTTCATTGCGCTGATGGGGGTGTGCGTGGTGCGCATCGCCTACCGCATGGTCTATGAGCACGCACGCTCGCGCATCACCGGCAGCGACGCCGAAGTGCGCCGCGCCATCGTGATGGGCGCCGGCGAGGCTGCCAAGATGCTGCTCTCGACCATTCATCAACAGGGCTGGATCGTGCTCGGCCTGCTCGATGACGACGCGGCCAAACAAGGGGCTCGCATCGGCGGTGTGCAGGTCATGGGGCCGCTGGCCAATGTGACACGTGAAGACGTGCGGGCAGGTGCCACCCATGTGATTGTTGCCCTGCCCGGTGCCACGGCCGCGCAGCGCCGCAGGGCTGTCGAGCTGGCATCGGCCACGGGTCTGCCGGTGCTGACCGTGCCCTCAGCCAGCGAGCTGCAAGACGGCAGCGCGCACATTGAGCGTGTGCGCAGCATCGAACCCGAAGACCTGCTGGGCCGCGAAGCGGTGGTGCTCGACGAAGCGGGTATTGCCGAGCTGATCTCCGGCAAGACGGTGTTGGTGACTGGCGCAGGCGGCTCCATCGGCTCTGAGCTGTGCCGCCAGATTGCGCGCTACGGGCCGGGGCGCGTGGTGCTCTTCGAGCTGAGCGAGCTGGCGCTGTACCAGATCGAGCAACAACTGACGGAGCTGCACCCGCACCTGCCGCTGGTGCGCCTGATCGGCGACGTAAAAAGCCCCGAGCAGATCGGCCACGCCTGCAACACTTACCGGCCACAGCTGGTTTTTCATGCGGCCGCCTACAAGCATGTGCCGCTGATGGAAGACGAAAACGCATGGATGGCACTGAAGAACAACACACTGGGCACCTGGCACGCCGCCAACGCGGCCGCACAGGCGGGTGCCGAGCGCTTTGTGCTGATCTCGACCGACAAGGCGGTGAACCCGACCAACGTGATGGGGGCCAGCAAGCGCGCTGCAGAGATGTTGTTGTCTCACCTGTCGACGCAAGCCCACCGCACCACTTTTGCGGCGGTGCGTTTCGGCAACGTGCTGGGGTCGAGTGGCAGCGTGATCCCCAAGTTCAAGGAGCAGATCGCCAAGGGTGGGCCGGTGACGGTGACGCACCCTGACATCACGCGCTACTTCATGACCGTCTCAG
>JBBRFR010000231.1:0-6457 GCA_038241485.1 Burkholderiales bacterium | reverse complement strand
AAGTGCTCAGAATATTGGGAGTTGTTCATATTGATCGCTATCAACCTAGGCAAAGTGCCTTGCGCTGCAAGCAGAGCTTGGCTTGGGCGCCTCGAGTTCAATGTGTCGCCAATTGGGGAACGACACTTCGTGCGCCGGTCGGTCAGTGCCGGCCAGGGAGGCCACGAAGGCAGGTCGGTTGGTTACTGTGATCCCTTGATGCGTGAACAGCCGCATCTCCTCAGCAGGCATGCGGTGTCCAGATGCGTCTGATTCATGGTTTGAGCAGCAGCATCACTCCGTCGGCAGATCGGGACACCCAAGCGCGGCCGCTACCGGTAGTTCCCGCAGTCCAATGCCGGTAGAGGGAGTTTGGTTTGGTTATTCCAGTCGTAGCCATGGTGCGATATTTGCCATCAAACCGAGCGCTCGACGGTATTAGTTTCAGTGGCAGCATTCGTAGTTTAGCGACGATAACGGTTCATTATTTAAGGGCGTTGTACCCCTTCGCCCCAGCGATAATTGTTGAAGCTACGAATCAGAGTAGCCGCTTCACACACCAAATCCATTCGTTTTTTGACGAAAAAAGTGACGGTAAAACACAATGCCTAAACTGCACAAAGCGAGCATTCATGCGGGTTTGATGATCTCGGAAACAATCGAGTGGGAGTGAAGGTGACGGGTTCTGCCGCTCAGCCTTCCTTGTTTGGCATCGACTCGGCGCCGCAGCCGACCGATCGGCTCTTCTTCGCGGTGTTGCCGTCCCCTGAGGCGGCGCAAATGATGGCGGAGCTGGCCAAGGGTTTGCAGTCCGAGTTGGGGCTCAAGGGGCGACCGCTGCAAACAGACCGGTTTCACATCACCTTGCACCACTTGGGTGACTATGTTGGGTTGCGCCAGGACATTGTTGCCGCGGCGATGGAGGCGGCATCCCGGGTAGAAATGGCGTCATTCGACGTCTGCTTTGAGACAGCCGCAAGCTTCAAGGGGCGGCCCGACAGAAAGCCGTTTGTCTTGCGCGGGGGGGACGGCCTCAGAGACCTGACGGCCTTGCAGCAGTCGCTCGGCACGGCCATGAAGAAGACGATTCTCGGGAGCTGGGTGCAGCCCAAGTTCACGCCGCATGTCACCTTGCTTTACGACGAACAACTCGTGGATGAGCGCGCGATCGAGCCGGTGCGTTGGGCGGCGAACGAGTTTGTGCTCATCCACAGCCTGCTCGGGCAGACGCGCCACATCGTGTTGGGCCGCTGGGCGCTCAACCCTCAGCGCACCAGCACCGTGCCGGGCATCACGCCGGCCGATGAACAGGCCATGCGCGTTGCACTCGATCAGGCGCAGAACGCCCTGTTGGTTGGTGAAGTGCCCATCGGTGCGGTGGTCGTGCGGGCCGGGCAGGTCATTGCCACGGGATACAACCGCCCGGTGACCGAGCACGACCCGACCGCGCACGCCGAGATCGTGGCGCTGCGCCACGCAGCCACCTTGCTTGGCAACTACCGCCTGCCGGAGTGCGAGCTCTACGTCACGCTGGAACCTTGTGCCATGTGTGCCATGGCGTTGATGCATGCCCGCTTCAAACGGGTCGTGTTCGGAGCTGCAGATCCCAAAGGCGGCGCTGCTGGCTCGGTCGTCGATCTTTTTGCCCACTCCCAGCTCAACCACCACACCAAGGTGATGGGGGGAGTGCTGGGCAAGGAGTGCGGCGCGGTGCTGAGTGACTTCTTTGCCCAGCGCCGCGAGCTGTATCGCCAACGCCGCGGTGGCCCCACCACCGAATCGGCGGCCTTCGACGACACCCCTGCCATCCCGACCGGAGAGGTTCTGGAAATTGACCCAACACCACCATCACCATGAGCACGGTGACGTGCCATCGGCCAACACGCTGACGCTGTTCACACCCGCCGGCGTGCTGGCACAGGCCGCGCCGTTGCGGCTGGCGGCCAAGCGTCTCGGCGCCATGGGTTTTCAAGTGCACATCGACGAAGCCGCCTTGGCGCGCCACCAGCGTTTTGGCGGCGACGACGAAACGCGCTTGGCCGCGCTGCACCGTGTGGCCTCCCAGGCGCCGGGCATTGCACTGGCCACGCGCGGCGGCTACGGGCTGACGCGCCTGCTCGACCGCATCGACTGGAAGCTCCTCGCCAAGAGTGTCGACCAAGGCACCCATTGGGTCGGCTACAGCGACATGACCGCGCTGCAACTCGGCTTGCTCGCACACACCGGGCGGCGCAGCTGGGCCGGCCCGCTGGCCTGTGATGACTTCGGCCGCGAGACGCTGGACGACGTGACGCCCGACTGTTTTACCGAAGCGATGAGCGGCGCACTCGAAGCCGTGGGCTTTCGCACCGAGGCCGGCTTCGACGGGCTGGAGGCCAAAGGCGCGCTGTGGGGTGGCAACCTGTGTGTGCTCAATACCTTGCTCGGTACCCGACACTGGCCCAAGGTCAAGGGCGGCATCTTGTTCCTGGAAGACGTCAACGAACACCCCTACCGCATCGAGCGCAACCTGCTGCAGTTGCACCAGGCGGGCGTGCTTGATGCGCAAAAAGCCATCGTGCTCGGCGCTTTCACCGACTTCAAGAAGTCTCCGCTCGACCGCGGCTACAGCCTCAAAGCGGCCATCGCCTACCTGCGCTCGGTGACCAAGACCCCCATCCTCACCGGCTTGCCCTACGGCCACGTGCCGACCAAGGTGACGCTGCCGGTGGGCGCCAAGGCGACATTGCTCGTGCAGGCACGGGATGTGCTCATAGGCTGGTAGTGCTCCCTAAAAAGACGCACTGATTACCCTGAGGCGCTTGCAGCGGGGCTGCACATAGAATCCGCAGCTCGCTAAGTTGCAGCAACGGGCAAAACCTGGTTGTTGACGCAGGCGCTTTTATTTTTTGTCTTCGCACGGTCTATCCGCACGGTGCGAAGGCATGAGCCGGAGAGATTTCATGGGCGCTTCATTGCGTCGATTGCAAGCTTGGCTTTGCGTTGCCCCTTTGCTCGCCGCGGCCTTGGCCTTGACGGGGTGCAACAACAGCCCTTGGCCTGATGGGGCTGCGGCCACCAACACCTTGTTCAACTCGTTCGACGAGCGTTCGCCGCGCTACCTCGACCCGACGGCCTCCTACAGCAACCCCGAGACGCCCTACACCTACTCGGCCTACGAGCCGCTGTACGCGTACCACTACCTGAAGCGGCCCTACGAGCTGATCCCCAAGGCGGCTCAGGAGGTGGCGAAGCCCTACTACCTCGACAAGGCAGGCCAACGCCTGCCCGATGACGCGCCGGTGGATCAGATCGCCGAAAGCGTCTACGACATCCGCCTCAAAAAGGGCATTCAGTACGCTCCGCATCCGGCTTTTGCCAAGAACGACAAGGGCGACTATCTCTACCACCAGCTCACGAGCGAGCAGGTGGGTGACAAGCGCTCGCCCTGGAGCTTTGAGAAACAAGGCACGCGCGAGCTGGTGGCCGACGACTACGTCTATGCCTTTAAGCGCCACGCCACCACACGCATCGAGGCGCCAATCTTCGCGATCTTTTCCGAGTATGTGCTTGGTCTCAAAGACTACGCGGCGATGGTCAAGGCCGAAGACGCCAAGCTGCTGGACGGTCTGAGCGAATCCAGCCCCGACAAGCCGTTTCTCGACTTCCGCCGCTGGCCGCTGGCGGGCGTGCAGGCGCTTGATTCGCACACCCTGCGCATGCGCATCAAGGGCAAGTACCCGCAGTGGAAGTACTGGCTGGCGATGACGTTTTCGTCGCCCGTGCCCTGGGAGGCCGATGCCTTCTACTCGCAGCCGGGCATGAACGGAAATGGCTTGTCGCTGGTGCGCTGGCCCGTAGGCACCGGGCCTTTCATGATGACCGAGTTCGTGCAGGACAGGCGGCACGTGATGAAGCGCAACCCGCACTTCCGCGGCGAGCCCTATCCCTGCGAGGGTGAGCCGGGCGACAAGGCCGCCGGCTTGCTGAACGACTGCGGCAAGACCATGCCCTTTGTCGACACCGTGGTGTCTACCATCGTCAAGGAGAAGGTGCCGCGCAAAGAGATGTTCAAGCAAGGCTACCTCGACGTGCCCGAGATCGAGCGGCCCGAATGGGGCGTGGAGTTCCGCGTCGACATGGACGACTCGGACCGCGTGAAGCGCCAGTACGAAGAGCGCGGGTTCGCCTTTCCTCAAACCACCGACATCCACAACTGGTACCTCGGCTTCAACTGGCTCGACCCGGTGGTGGGCAAGGGCGACACACCCGAGCAGCAGCTGAAAAACCGCAAGCTGCGCCACGCGCTGTCGATCGCGATCGACTGGGAAGAAGGCTACGGCCGCATCTTCCGCGCCAAGGGCGGTGTGGCGGCGCACGGGCCCGTGCCGCCCGGCATCTTTGGCTCGCGTGAGGGCACACCCGAGGGCTACAACAAGATCACGCACAAGCTTGTCAACGGCCAGGTGGTGCGCCGCTCGATCGACGAAGCCAAACAGCTGCTGGCTGAAGCCGGCTACCCGAGCGGCCGCGAAGCCAAAACCGGCAAGCCGCTGGTGCTGAACTACGACTACCAGCGCGCGCCCACGCCCGAGCTCAAGTCAGAGCTCGACTGGATGGTGAAACAGTTTGCCAAGATCGACGTGCAACTGGAGATACGCGCCACCGACTACAACCAGTTCCAAGACAAGATGCTCAAGGGCAAGCAGCAGATCTTTTGGTGGGGTTGGCTTGGCGACTACCCCGACGCCGAGAACTTCCTGTTCCTGCTCTACGGCCCTAACGCCAAGTACACCCACCAGGGTGAGAACGCCGCGAACTACAGCAACCCCGAATACGACCGGCTGTACCGGCAGGTTCAGACGTTGGAAGACGGGCCCGAGAAACAGAAGCTCATCGACCAGATGGTGGCCGTCGTGCGCGAAGACGCACCCTGGTCCTGGGGCTACTGGCCGTATGTGGCGCTGGCCTTCCAGCCCTGGACGCACAACGGCAAGCCCAGCATCCTGGTGCGCGACCTGGCCAAGTACTACCGCGTCGAGCCGGCCCTTCGTGTGGCCAAGCAGGCTGAATGGAACCACCCGGTGTGGTGGCCGCTGCTGGCCATTGCTGCTGTGTTGCTTTCACTGGTCGCACTGGCCTGGCGTGGGTATGGTGTGCGGCAGCGGCTCACTGCGCGGCCCAACCAAGGCACCGCCGCCCCCACTGCCGAGAGCGCCTGAGCATGCTGAACTATCTGATTCGCCGTCTTGGTTACGGCGTGCTGATCCTGATCGGCGTCAACCTCTTCACCTTCTTCCTCTTCTTCACTGTCAACACGCCCGACGACATGGCGCGGCTCAACATTGGTGGCAAGCGCGTCACCCAAGAGCAGATCGAGAAGTGGAAAGCCGAGCGCGGCTATAACGTGCCGCTGTACTGGAACGACAAAGAGCAGGGCGCCGACAAGCTCACCAAGACCATCGTGTGGGAGCGCTCGGTGTCGCTCTTTGTGCTGGACTTCGGGCGCTCCGATGCACGCGCTGCCGTCGACATCGGTCACGAGATCAAGACACGCATGTGGGTCAGTTTGCAGCTCGCGCTGCCGCTGTTCATCTTGCAGGTGTTCGTGAGCACGGCGCTCGCCTTGTTGCTGGTGTTCTTCCGCCACTCCAAGATCGATTTCTGGGGCGTGGTGTTGTGTGTGTTGATGCTGTCGATCTCCAGCCTCTTCTACATCATCGTCGGCCAGTACCTCTTCTCGCGGGTGCTGAGATTGGTGCCCATCAATGGGTATGCAGGCGGGCTGGACGCGGTCAAGTTCCTCATCTTGCCCATCATGTTGTCGCTGCTGTCGCGCCTGGGCTCCGAGGCGCGCTTGTACCGCGCCATGTTCCTGGAGGAGATCGGCAAAGACTACGTGCGCACCGCGCGGGCCAAGGGCCTGTCTGAGGCCGTGGTGCTGTTTCGCCACGTGCTCAAGAACGCGCTGATACCGATCATCACCAGCGCCGGCTCCTACCTGCCTTACGTCTTTCTGGGCAGCTTGGTGTTCGAGAGCTTCTTTGGCATCCCGGGCCTGGGCGCCTTCGTGATCGAGGCGATCAGCGGGCAAGACTTTGCCATCGTGCGCTCGATGGTGTTTGTGGGTGCGCTGCTCTACATCGCCAGCTACATCGTGATCGACCTGACCTACACCTGGGCCGACCCGCGCGTGCGCCTGGCCTGAGAGGGTGAGAGTTTTTTTGGTTTGCTCCCCCAACCCCCCGTTCGCCCTGAGGTATCGAAGGGCAGCGGCGTGCACATTCGCTGCCCTTCGATACCTCAGGGCGAACGGAAATCAAAAGACTCTCACCCTCTGAGGCTTCTGAAATGCTGATGCCCAAGTTTGTTTTCCTCTGGACTGATGTGGTGCTGTTCACCATGCTGCTCGCGCTGGCGTGGTATTGCTGGCGTGTGCGCATCAACGACAACCTGCGCGCCACCTGGTGGAAGGTGCTGCGCGACCCGGCCGCGCTGT
>JBBRFR010000230.1:0-6512 GCA_038241485.1 Burkholderiales bacterium | reverse complement strand
GCCGCGCAAACGGAGTGCCACTTCGCTGGCAACACGTCCGAGCACCTTGTCGGTGGCGTCAATCACAAACCACTCGTGCGTCACTTCGGCCGGCTTGGCGCTGAAGGTCTTCATGAGTAACTTTCTAGAAACCTGCCCTTGGCGGGCGAGGCGGTATATGGCTCAATCTTCGACTTGGCCGTTGCCATCGGTGCTGCTTATTTCAGGCGGCCTCTCAAACAATCGACAGTCGTTTCTTTCCCAGGAGCCGAACGGGAAAGCCTTCTAGTGTAGCGGAACGCAGCCGCCTTCGGGAAAACCTCCCCGGGCACCCACCTTCAGCGAATTTGCTGATTGTCGATAGACTCAGGGTTTCCACCTATTCGAGGTCAGCATGGACTCCACAGGCACTCCCCTCTCACCGCCGCCGGCAGCGTCGAGCCCCAATCGGCTTTCCTGGGTGCCCATCCGGTCGCTGGCGGAACGCCATCGGGAACGAATTGCATTACACCTCCTGTCTCTTGACGAGAGTGATCGCTATCTCCGATTTGGGTTTCCCGCCACCGACGAGCAAACTCAGCGCTATGTCACCTCGCTGAACTTCGAGCGTGATGAGGTGTTCGGTATTTTCAACCGACGGCTGGAATTGATCGCCATGGCCCATCTCGCTTACATGCCGGCGCCAGAACCGGATTCGAAGTCGCCCGCCCCCGCGGAGTTCGGCGTCTCGGTTGTCAAGCGCGCCCGCGGGCGCGGATACGGCGCCCGGCTGTTCGAGCATGCCGTGCTGCACGCCCGAAACCGCGGCTGTGATCGATTGTTCATCCACGCCTTGAGCGAAAACACCGCCATGCTCAAGATCGCGCGCAATGCAGGTGCGACGGTCGAGCGTGACGGCCCAGAGTCCGAAGCCTGGTTGAAACTGCCGCCTGAGAACATCACCTCGCAGGTGGGTGAAATGGTTGGAAACCACTTTGCAGAGTTCGACTACCAACTCAAACTTCAGGCCCATCGGATCAACGACTGGCTGAACATCGTTTCTGAAGTCAAGACTCACATGGGGGACACGGGGCGGACAGCTTCGGAGTAGCTTCCCCAGCCGTAGCACACGAGGCCGTAACACCCCCAACCCACACCCATGTCGGGGATGTGAGGCCCGGAGGGCGGCAGGTAGCATGGCTTTCAATCGTTCCATTTTTGGCATCCGTCGGCGCCATGGTGGACGCTCTCACCCGAGTCCGTGCCGTGAACATGCCAAACCTTCCTTGGGCCATCGCGCTCGGCACTGCTGCTGTGCTGGTGTGCGCCCTGTTGATCCTTCTGCTGAAGGGTCGCAAGTCGAAGCCAAAACCTCTCCCGATCGAATGGGCTCTGACCGGCCGGCCGGTGTTCAGCACCGAAGAGCGGCGCATCTACCGGCTGCTGCGCGAGGCGCTGCCGCACCACATCATTCTTTCGAAGCTGCCGCTGGTGCGCTTCTGCCAGCCCACCGACCCGAGTGAGGTGCGCTACTGGTACGACCTGCTGGGCACCAACCACGTGACCTTCGCGATCTGCAGCGCCAATGGGCGGGTGCTGGCCGCCATCGATCTTGAAGGCGAGCGCGGTGGCTCGCACCGCATTCAGCAGATCAAGCAGTCGGTGCTGTCGGCTTGCCGCGTGCGCTACCTGCGCTGCCCAGCTGACCATTTGCCGTCGGTGGCCGAGCTGCAGTTGCTGGTGCCGCACAGTGGTGCCGCCTCGCGCGCACCGCAGCCGATGCCCCCGCACACCCTGCACCAAGCGCGCGACACGTTGGCCACCACGGTGGCTCACCGTCGCGCCGAGCGCACCGCGCTGTGGCAAGACTCCACGCTGTTCCAGGACTCGTTCTTCGCGCCCGACAGCCGCCTTGACGCCTTCACTGCCAGCGAATTTGCGAGTCTTTCGGATCGCCCGTCCTCGCTCATCAGTGGCGGCCTTGACGATCGTGACGACGTGGGCGGCGTGGTGGTCGACAACCCGCCGGCTTTGACGAACGCGCGGCACTGAGGGCGCGGCCTGAACGGCGGCGCTTACGATGCGCCCATGCCTGACACGTCACAAGCCACTGCAACACCCTATGCCGGCCTCACCCCTGAGGCCGTGCTCGATGCCCTCGATTCGGTCGGCTTGCGCGGCGATGGCCGCCTGATCCAGCTCAACTCTTACGAGAACCGCGTGTTCCAGGTCTTTCTGGAAGACGGCCGTGTGGTGGTGCCCAAGTTCTACCGGCCCGGCCGCTGGAGCGACGCGCAAATTCTGGAAGAGCATGCGTTTGCTGCCGAACTGGTGGAGGCCGAAATCCCGGTGGTGGCGCCGCAGAAGTTGGGCGACAGCACGCTCGCGTCATTCAACATCGCCGGCAACCCTTACCGCTTCAGCGTGTGCGAGCGCCAATCGGGCCGCGCACCCGAGCTTGAAGACCTGGCCACGCTCGAATGGATTGGTCGTTTCATCGGCCGCATCCACTCCGTGGGTGCACGCAAACCGTTCGCCCACCGGCTGACACTCAACAGCCACAGCTACGGCGAAGCCCCACGCGACTGGCTTCTGGCCTCGGGGATGATCGCCGTCGAAGCGCAGGCCGACTGGGAGCGTGCCATCAACAACGTGCTCGACGAAGTGAAACGCTGTTTCGACGACGTCGGTGCTTACCCACCGATTCGCCTGCATGGCGACTGCCACACTGGCAACGTGTTGTGGACGGCCGCCGGCCCTCACTTCGTCGACCTCGACGACGCCTTGATGGGCCCACCGGTGCAAGACCTGTGGATGCTGCTCGCGGGCGACCGACAGACCATGCAACAGCAGCTTTACGCCCTGCTCTCAGGCTACGAAGACTTCATGGAGTTCGACTGGCGCCAGCTGCGCCTGATCGAAGCGCTGCGTGCGGTGCGCATGATCCACTACAGCGCCTGGATCGCCCGCCGCTGGGCCGACCCGGCGTTCCCGGCCGCCTTCCAATGGTTTGGTGGGCGCTCTTATTGGAGCGAGCAGATCACGCGCATGCGCGAGCAGCTCGAAACGCTGCGGGAGCCACCGCTCGGCGGCCTCCCGCTCTGACCAGGCTCAAGCCGTCAACAAGGCGTTGACACGCTTGACGTAAGCCGCAGGGTCTTCGAGGTGGCCACCTTCGGCCAACACCGCCTGGTCGAACAAGATGTGCGCCAGCGCGTCGAACTGCGCGCTGCTGTCGAGCCGCTTGACCAAGGCGTGTTCGGCATTGACTTCCAGTGTGGGCAAAGACTTCGGCGCCGCCTGGCCGGCTTGCTTGAGCATGCGAGCCAGGTGGCCGCTGACGTCGCCCTCATCCACCACCAGGCAAGCCGGCGAGTCGACCAAGCGCGTGGTCACACGCACATCTTTGGCGCGATCCTTCAGCGCCTCTTTCAGCCGGTCGAGCACAGGCTTGAACGCGGTGGCCACCTCTTCGGCCTGCTTCTTCTCAGCCTCGTTTTGCAAGGCGCCCAGGTCGACCGAACCCTTGGCCACACTTTGCAGCGGCTTGCCCTCGAACTCGTAGACGTGGCTCAGCATCCACTCGTCAACGCGGTCGGTCAGCAGCAGCACCTCGATGCCCTTCTTGCGGAAGATCTCCAACTGCGGGCTGCTCTTGGCCGCAGCCAGGGTGTCGGCGGTCACGTAGTAAACGGCCTCCTGGCCTTCTTTCATGCGGCCCACATAGTCGGCGAGCGACACACCGTCATCGGCATGGGTCGACGCAAAACGGAACAACTTGACCAACCGTTCCTGGTTGGTGTGGTCCTCACCGACACCTTCTTTCAGCACCGCGCCAAAGTCTGCCCAGAAGGCAGCGTACTTGGCGCGCTCGGCCTCGTCTTCGCTCTGAGCCAGTGACTCCAGCATGCCCAGCACCCGCTTGGTCGAGCCTTCGCGAATGGCCTTCACATCGCGGCTTTCTTGCAGCAACTCGCGGCTCACGTTGAGCGGCAAATCAGCGCTGTCGATCACGCCCTTGACGAAGCGCAGGTACACCGGCATCAGCGCTTCGGCGTCGTCCATGATGAAGACGCGCTTCACGTACAGCTTCACGCCACCACGCTTGTCGCGGTTCCACAGATCGAACGGCGCTTTGGCCGGCACGTACAGAAGTTGCGTGTATTCGCTGCGGCCTTCGACCCGGTTGTGGGTGTAGGCGAGCGGCGCTTCGGTGTCGTAGCTGATCTGCTTGTAGAAGTCGGCGTACTGCTCGGGCGTGATGTCGCTCTTGCTGCGCGCCCACAGCGCCGCAGCCTTGTTGACCGGCGCCCACTCGTCGCTGATGGTCTGCTCGCTCTTCTCCGGATCCCATTCTTCCTTCTGCATCAGGATCGGCAGCGAGATGTGATCCGAATACTTGCTGATGATGGACTTGAGCTTCCAGGTGCTCAGGAACTCTTCTTCCCCATCACGCAGGTGCAAGATGATGTCGGTGCCACGCTGCGGTTTGGTGATGCTTTCGACCTCGAAATCTCCGCTGCCTTCGCTGCTCCAACGCACGCCCTCTTCGGCCGGCACCCCGGCGCGGCGAGACTCGACCGTGATGCGGTCGGCCACGATGAAGCCGCTGTAGAAACCCACACCAAATTGGCCGATCAGTTGCGCGTCTTTTTTCTGCTCACCTTCGAGCTGGTTCATGAACTCGCGCGTGCCACTCTTGGCGATGGTGCCGAGGTGGGCCACCGCTTCGTCGGCCGACATGCCAATGCCGTTGTCGCGGATGGTGATCGTCTTGGCCTCTTTGTCGTAGCTCACCCGCACTTCCAGATTCGGTGCGTCTTCATACAAGGCGGCGTTGTTCAAGGCCTCGAAGCGCAGCTTGTCGCAAGCGTCCGATGCGTTCGAGACCAGCTCGCGCAGAAACATCTCTTTGTTGGAGTAGAGCGAATGGGTGACGAGGTGCAGGATCTGCTTGACCTCGGCCTGGAAGGAAAGAGTTTGTTTGATCATGGTCATTTGGGTCTGCTGAGACGTTGACTGCGCGGCGCCTGCGCCGGCCGCGCTGAAAGACAGTGGCCACACGCCCGTTTTCAAGAGGGGCGGGGCACGAGGGGCGGATCATACGGACAAGCCCCTCGGCTTTGCGCGGAGACACTCTTCGCAGCCACATCCCTGGGCTACCATCCGCCCCCCGCTCTTGTCTGGTGCATGCACTGCCTGCCTCTCATGCCCTTCATGACTCAGCTCGACACCTGGCTCGCGCCAACCACCAGCACTGCCGCGCCACTGTGGACGCTGGACGGCCTGCGTGGCGCCGACCCCGTGCTCGGGTTTGCCCTGGTCATGCTGGTGGCTGTGGTGCTGGCCGAATTCTTGAATCGCCGGTTGCGCCTGCCGCGCATGTTTGGCTACATGCTCACGGGCGCCTTGGCCAGCCCGCTCGCGCTGCGCCTGCTCGACAGCACCGAGCTCGACCCCTGGAAGCCCATCATCGACCTCGCCATCGGCGTGCTGGTGTTCGAGCTGGGCAGCCGCATCCGACTGCGCTGGTTGATCGACAACCCCTGGCTCGCGTTCACCTGCGTGCTCGAAGGCCTGCTCGCGGGCCTGTGTGTGGCGGTGGCGCTGGTGGCGCTCGGCGCGCCGCCCACCTCGGCCTGGATGGCCGGTGCGGTGGCGATGTCAACCTCACCCGTCATCACCCTGGTGCTGGTGCACGAGCTGCGCTCGCGTGGGCAGGTCACCGAGCGGCTGCTCATCATGACCGCAATCAACAGCGCGCTCAGCATGTTGGCCCTCAAGGCCTGGCGTGTCGCCACCGCAGTCGACGCCGCCAGCCTGAGTGCCGAGCTGCTGCCGGTGGCGGCCGATGCGGTGCTGGTCATCGGTGGCTCCTTCTTGCTCGGCGCGGCCGCAGGCTTGTTGCTCGCCAAGCTGACCCAGCCTCTGCGTGACGCCGCCGCAGCGCCCGTGCTGCAAATCGCGTTGGTGATCTTGGCTGCCATGCTTGGCGCGCAATGGACGCTCTCGCCGCTGCTCGCCTTGCTGGTGGCCGGTATGGTGGCGCGCTCGCGCATGGGCCACGCGCTGACGGTCGAGCCGCACCTGGGTTCGGCCGGCGCGGTGCTGACGGTGCTCTTGTTCATTGCGTTCGGCATGTTGTTCACGCTCGATGGGCTGACCACGCTGTGGCCGTGGGTGCTGGCCATCGTGCTGGCCCGCCTGGCGGGCAAGGGCATCGCGGTGGCGCTGCTGACCCGGCTCAGTGCACTGGGGTGGAGGCAGGCCGCAGCCCTCACGCTCGCGCTGCAACCCATGAGCAGCCTCGCCGTGCTGCTCGCAGCCGACACCTTTGGCTGGACCTCCCAACTCCCCGGCGTGTCCGGCAATGTGTTGCAAGCCTTGCTGATCGCCACCACGCTCCTGCATCTGCTGGGGCCGGTGTTGACGCAGTGGTCGCTGCGCGCCCTGGCCGCCGAGTGCCCAACACCTGCGCCCAAGGGGGCCTGAGAGCCTGTGAACAAATCCGACACACCCGCTCGTGCGCCCCAAACGGCGCCGCTCGTCGTTGC
>JBBRFR010000229.1:0-6516 GCA_038241485.1 Burkholderiales bacterium | reverse complement strand
GAGTTTGCCGACCGCACGGTGCACGAGGTGATCTTCATCTCGATGAGCCGCGACCTCGGCTTCTCGCTCAAGCAGATCGCCGACACCTTGCCGCGCTACCGCGGCGGCTCGCTCAGCTTCGACGAAATGGTGCAGCGCATGCGCGAGCGAATCGCCGAGGTTGACGCCGCCATCGCCGAGCAGCGCGCGCTGCGCAAGAAGCTGGTGTCTCACATCGCCTGGCTGCAAAAGCGCGAGCGTGCGCTGGCGAAGCGCCCACCCACCCAGGCCGCTTGGCCATCCACCCGAAAGGAACGACGATGATTTCCATCACCGACACCGTTCGCCAGGCCGTGCTCGCGATGCCGATGGCGCAGACGCTGAAGCTCCAGTTCAACCGGGTCGAATCCGGCGATGTGGAGCTGCAGATTCCGGTGCAAGAAGCCTGGTGCTTCCGCCCCGGCCAGCTGCAGGCCACCGCGGTGGCCGCCGGGGTTCATCAACGCGGATGCCGCGTGGTCTGTGGCGATCGCCTCATCGCACGCGGCAACGCGAGCTTCCGGATGGTGTGATGCCAGGGCGGCTCGCAGGCGCGAAGGGAAGCCTGAGAAGGCCAGCGCGGCCAGCTTATGCAGCGCCCAAGACCTTGCAAGGCACCCACACGACACGGCGACCTAAAATTGCGCCCTCATGACCACCCAGCCGAAACCTCAGCGTGTTGTCGTCGGCCTGTCGGGCGGCGTTGATTCAGCCGTCAGTGCGCACCTGCTCAAAACCATGGGCCATGAAGTCATCGGCATCTTCATGAAAAACTGGGAAGACGATGACGACGACGAATACTGCTCGTCGCGGCAAGACTTTTTAGACGCCGCCAGCGTGGCCGACGTGCTGGGCATCGAGATCGAGCACGTTAATTTCGCGGCCGACTACAAAGACCGTGTGTTCGCCGAGTTCCTGCGCGAGTACCAGGCCGGGCGCACGCCCAACCCCGACGTGCTGTGCAACGCCGAGATCAAGTTCAAGGCCTTCCTCGATCACGCCATGCGCCTCGGCGCCGAGAAAATTGCGACCGGCCATTACGCCCGAGTTCGATGGGTTCCATCGAACTCGGGCATGGCCGGCTGCCGCAATGACGAGTCGGACGCGGTAGCGTCCGACAGCGCCCGGGTGCGCAAACGCTACGGTGAACACCAGCTGCTCAAGGGCTTGGATCCGCTGAAAGACCAGAGCTACTTCCTGCACCGCCTCACCGAGGCGCAGCTGAGCAAGACGCTGTTCCCGGTGGGCGAGCTGCCCAAGACGGAGGTGCGCCGCATTGCCGCCGAGATCGGCCTGCCGAATGCGAAGAAAAAAGACTCGACTGGCATCTGCTTCATCGGTGAGCGCCCCTTCCGCGAATTCCTGAACCGTTACCTCGCCAACACCCCCGGCCCGATCAAGGACGACCGTGGCCGCAAGGTGGGTGAGCACGTGGGCCTGAGCTTCTACACGCTTGGCCAACGCAAGGGCATCGGCATTGGCGGCGTCAAAGAGAGCAAGAGCGCCAAGGGCGGCAGCGAGCACGAACCCTGGTTCGTGGCGCGCAAGGACATGGCCGCCAACACGCTCTACATCGTGCAAGGCCACGAGCACCCCTGGCTGCTGTCGCACACGCTGGTGGCCGACGACACCAGCTGGGTTGCCGGCGCCGCACCCGGCCCGCACACCGCCGCCGCCAAAACCCGCTACCGCCAGAGCGACGCCGCTTGCGACATCGCACCCGCAAGCAGCGGTTTCAGGCTGCGATTTGAGCAGCCGCAGTGGGCAGTCACCCCGGGGCAATCGGCCGTGGTCTATGACGGCGAGGTGTGCCTGGGTGGCGGGGTGATCGCCGGCGCCGAGGCCCTGGCGCCAGCCTGAGCGCGCCAGGGCGCCGCGCCCGGTGTGAATTGCTGCACGCCCCAGGGCGGGCGACTCAAGTTGGGCCCGTCGCAGGCCGATACAACACGCAGCGCCCGCCCTCCGGTGGGCCCAGCCCGTGCCGCCACCGACCATGCCTTCGTTTTTTCGCCGTCTTGTCCCTGTTGTTGTGATCTGTGTCGCCACCCCCTTGGCGCAGGCTGCGGGTGTGAGCGTGACCGTCACCGACGCCGCCGGCCAGCCGCTGGCCGATGCGGTGGTGACGCTGGAGCCCGCGAGCGGCAAGTTGCCCGTCAAGCCGATGGCGCAGGTCGACATCGGCCAGGCCCAGCGCCAGTTCTCGCCCCGGCTCACCGTGGTAACGGTGGGCACGCCGGTGAACTTCCCGAATTTCGACACCGTGCGCCACCACGTGTATTCGTTCTCGCCGATCAAGACCTTCGAGCTGAAGCTCTACGCCGGGGTGCCCAACGCGCCAATCGTGTTCGACAAACCCGGCGCGGCCGTGCTCGGCTGCAACATCCACGACCGCATGGCGGCCTGGGTGGTGGTGGTTGACACACCCCACCACGCACGCACCAGCGCCACTGGCGTGGTGCACATCGACGGCGTGGCCGCCGGCAGCTACCGGCTGCGCGCCTGGCATGCCGGTGTGCCGGCGGGCCAGGAGCCTGCGCCGCTGGTGCTGAGCGTTGCCGCGGGTGGCGCCCAGGCCCAGATCAAGTTGCCCGCGAGCGCGTTGTGAAGTTCTTGCCCATGCACCTGCGCGCGTGGATGCGCAACTCGCTCAGCGCACGCATCGTGCTGCTGTTCCTCGGCCTGTTGTTGCTGGTGCAGGGTGTGAGTTTCTTTGCCATTCGCGCCACCATCGAGCGCAACGCCCGCGTCGCCGTGGCTGAAGACCTGGCGGTCGGCGAGCGGCTGCTCAAACGGGTGCTCGACCAAAACGCACAGAAACTCACCGAAGGCGCCACGCTGCTGGCGGCCGACTATGGTTTCCGCTCAGCGGTGAGCAGCAACGACGCCAACACCATCGCCGATGTGCTCGCCAACCATGGCGAGCGCATTGGCGCCAACGTGGCCGCCTTGCTCGACACCGGTTTCCGCCTGCGCGCCGCGGCCCAGGCCGACGTGAGCGGCCTGCAGCCTCTGCTGAACCGCCTGGCCGCCAACGGCGGCAGCACCAAGCGGGCCAGCGACGTGGTGGTGATCGACAACAAGCCCTTCCAGTTTGTGATGGTGCCCTTGCGCGCGCCGGTGCTGGTGGGCTGGGTGCTGATGGGCTTCCCGGTCGACCAGCGCCTGGTTGACGAGATGCGCACACTCTCGTCGCTGCATGTCAGCCTGGAAGTGCAGGCCGACGCGCAGTCGGCTTGGAAGGCCACTGTCTCCACGCTGCCCCAGGCCGGGCGCAATGCACTTGAGCGCCAGAACATCTTCTTGCCTGGCGAACCCGCGATGAGCCTGCGCCTGCCCGATGGCGAATACAGCGCCCGCGCCGTCGCCCTCACCGAACCCGGCGGCGCTGCCGTTTCGGCCGTGCTGATGCGATCGGTCGACGAAGCCGTGGCGCCCTACCGCCAGCTGCAGCTGGGCCTGGCGGTGCTGACCGTGCTCAGCGTGGTGGTGTTCGGCGTGGGCAGTGTGCTCACCGCGCGCCACATCACCACGCCCTTGCGCCGCCTGGCCGTTGCGGCCGAGCGCCTGGGCGCTGGCGACTACGCCACGCCACTCGGCGGCCAGCGCCGCAGCGACGAGATCGGCGACCTGGCCCAGGCCTTCGAGCGCATGCGCGTCAGCGTGGCCGGCCAGCAAGAAGAGATTCTCAAGCTCGCGTACTGGGACGGCCTCACCGGCCTGGCCAACCGACTGCAGTTTCGCAACGCGCTGATCGAGGCGATGGCGAGCGGCCACGCCGACGGCCGCTCGGTCGCCGTGGTGATGCTCGACCTCGACCGCTTCAAGCATGTCAACGACGTGCTCGGCTACCGTTTTGGCGACCTCATGTTGAAGGGCGTGGCCGAGCGCCTGTCACAACAAGCCGTGCGCAACGGTGACCTGGTGGCCCGCCTCGGCGGCGACGAATTTGCGGTGCTGCTGGCCGACTTGGATCCCGCCAGCGACCTCGACCACGCCCGCGCGGTGGCGCAGCGCCTGCACCAGGCCTTTGGCGACGTGATGGTGCTCGAAGACCACACGGTCGACATGAGCGCGAGCTTCGGCATGGCCGTGTGGCCGCACCACGCGAGCGATGCCGACACCTTGCTCAGCCGCGCCGAGATGGCGATGTACAGCGCCAAGCGCCGCAGCGAAGGGCCGGTGCTCTATGACCCGGCGATCGATGCTGCCAGCTCCCAGACGCTGTCGCTGTTGAGCGAGCTGCGCCACGCGGTCGACCACCACGAGCTGCGCCTGTTCCTGCAGCCCAAGCTCGCACTCGACACCGGCCGCGTGGTCGGCGCCGAATCGTTGCTGCGCTGGCAGCACCCGACGCGTGGCCTGGTGCCGCCGATGAGCTTCATTCCGTTTGCTGAGCAGACCGGCTTCATCCGCGTGCTGACCATGTGGGTGTTCGAAGAGTCGGCGCGCATGTGGCGGGTGCTGAACGAAGGCGGCATGCGCCTCGTCATCTCGATCAATCTCTCGACCCGCGACCTGCTCGACGTGGAGCTGCCGCAAAAGTTTGAGGCCTTGCTGGTCAAGCACATCGTGCCGGCCGAGGCCTTCTGCCTGGAGATCACCGAGAGCGCGATCATGGACGACCCGCAGCGTGCGATGACGACGCTGGAGCGCCTGAGCGGCCTGGGCTTCAAGCTGTCGATCGACGACTTCGGCACCGGCTATTCGTCGCTTGCTTACCTGAAGAAGCTGCCCGTCGACGAGCTGAAGATCGACAAGAGTTTTGTGCTCAGCATGGAAAAAGACGTCAACGACGCCCGCATCGTGCGCTCGACCATCGACCTCGCCCACGGCCTGGGCCTGACGGTGGTGGCCGAGGGGGTGGAAAACGCGCAGGTGTGGGACTTGCTGCGCGAGCTCTCATGCGACGAGGCGCAAGGATTCCACATGGGCAGGCCGATGCCGTCGAACGAGTTTGTGCACTGGGCCAGCGGCTGGGCCGCGCGCCACGCCGCGCCCGGCCCCAAGGGCATCCCCAACACGAACGTGACCTTGCACTGAGCCGCTGGGTCTTCATTCGAGGCTCGCGATCACAGTTTTGGCGGGTCTTGGTTTTGATCCCACTGCCAGATGGTGGCGCCGTAGTCGCCACCCACTGATGGCGTCACTTCACCGACCTTGAAGAAGCGGCGGCTGCTGGCTTGAGCGGGCGTGAACCAGAAGCCTTCGCGCGGGACTGCTTGCCCGGCTTCGCAGCGGCCTCGCTCTGCGTCACCGCTCGCCTCGTCGGAAAGATGCTCATTCGCTCGTGCCCACGCAACGATGTCATTTGGGTAGACCATGTGGGTGATGCTTGAGTCGTCAAGGTCAAGCAAGTACGCCACCGCACCAGCCTCGAAGGCCCAATAGCCGAAGTAGTCGCCTTCGGTGCCGTTGATGCGCAGATGGCCGTCGTGCCAGGGAGCGAGCTTCATCGCCGGATACCAAGTCTTGACGTAGTTCTGAATGTCTCCTATAGCCTCCGGATCGGTGTCGCGGTACATCGCATGTAGCAAATGCTGGTAAGGATCTGGGTGGTACATCTGATCCGTGTCCACTCGATCAGGGAGTTCGTAGTCGAATAGTTCTTCCACCAATGCATCGGTGCCGTAGAAGTTGGTATCGACCAGTTTGGCCAACCGTGGCAGCAGATCGCGGCGATGCAGCAGATACGCGAGCCCTGTCAACTGCATCAGCCGTTCGTAGTGCCCGATCTCACGAAAGAAAAAGATCGCGGTGCCGTCCTCTTCTTCGAAGCGGACAACGCGACTTGGTAGCGTTCGTAGGCCTCCACAACTCCGCTCAGCTCAGCGCGCAATTGTTCGATCGGTTCACCTGCGGTGTAGCGAATTGTCCAGAGCATGGACAAGTCATCGGCAACACTCGAAGCCGCAAGCGAGGCGGCCTGCAGCGCGGAGTCTGCCTCCGGGGTATTGACTGACCAGTAGTCCAACGTCCCTCCAAAATGCGCAGCGGATGCTCGGTAATAGGCCTCAGTCAGAGACTGCTGCCTGCGTTTCTCGTGGAAAGGCTTGCTCATACTTCTTCTCTGAGGCTGAGTAGATTGCCGTGTTTCTTGCGAAGCGCCGTCTTGCGTTTGTTGACTGCGTTTCTCACGTTGCTCTCGTCGTAGTGGAAGGCGTCGTGCATGGCGTGATCCGTATCTGGAAGACCCTGCTGCTTGGCGATGAAGTGCGCGTTGGGGCTCCCGCTAAGGTGGTATCGAGGCGCATAAAAAAGATGCCGTGAATAGCCCGACCGCACTTCGCGTTCGAGAGCTTTACCTACGGCGTTCAACAGATTGGCCTTGATCCACTCGCGGCTCATCTGAACAAGTACGGCTCTGTTGAATTTCGAGTGGGTACAGCGCCGCCTCGACCCGTTCGCCCTGAGCAGGGACTGAGCTTGTCGAAGGCCCGTGCGTCGAAGGGCTGGTGAGCGAAGCCACCTTGCGAGCAGGGCTTCGACAGGCTCAGCCCG
>JBBRFR010000228.1:0-6528 GCA_038241485.1 Burkholderiales bacterium | reverse complement strand
TCCTGGGCTGAGAGGGTGAGAGTTTTTTGGTTTGCGCCTCACCCCCCCGGAAATCAAAAAACTCTCAGGCTCTGACTTGAGTTGACTTAGGGGGGGGCGCACGCCCCTGGCAGCGTGCACCAAGACGAGTACATTGCTCGCCAATGGCCGCCGCTGCCCCCTCGCTCGCCATGCGAGATGTCGCACCCGACATCCGGGCACGCGTTCGCGCTGCGCAGATGGCCATGATCTTCGAGCAGACCTCGGTGGCGGTGTTCGCGGCCACGGCGTTTGCCATCGCGCTGGCCTTGCACCTGCGCGGCTCCGTCTCCGACGAAACCCTGTTGTGGTGGGTCGTGCTCAAGGTGGCGGTGGTAGTGCCGCGCATCGTCCACGGCCGCATGTTCCTGCGCCGCCAAAGCGACTCGTTGGCGTGGCTGCAATGGGGCAAGGTCATGCTGTTTTTCGACGGCCTGGTGTGGGGCGCGGCCGGTGTGTGGTTGATGCCCGCCGGCGACACCGCCACCATGACGATCGTGGTCGCCACACTCGCCGGTGTGTCCGCCATTGCCGCCTTTGTGCTGCACGCCGATTGGCCCTGCTGTATTGCCTACACCGCACCGATGCAGCTGCCCGGCGCGGCCATGATGCTGTCGCGCGGTGACAGCTTCGGCGTCTATGGCGCGTTTTCCATTCTGGTGTTTTATGCGCTGTTGCTGCTGGCCACCCGCCGCTCCGAGCGCCACATCGTCGAGATGCTCACGCTGCGCTTCACCAACGAAGAGCTGACCCGCCAGCTGTCCCAGGCGCTGGAGCTGGCGCGCCTGGAGAACCGGGCCAAGAACGAGTTCGTGGCCAACATGAGCCACGAGCTGCGCACACCCTTGCACGGCATCCTGGGCATGTCGAGCATGCTGCTGGGCAGCGCGCCGGGGAGCAACCCGACCGAGGGCATCACGGTGATACGCCGTTGCGGCGAGCACTTGCTGGGGCTGATCAACAACATCTTGGAATACTCGCGCTTCGGCGCCCAGGGCATTGACCTGCACCCGCAGCAGATCGACCTCGCACAACTGGTCGATGACACCATCGAGATGTGCACCCCCGGCGCGTTGGAAAAGGGTTTGTCGCTGACCAGCGCGCTCGACCTGCCGCGCCCCTGCCGGGTGCTGATGGACCCGTTCCGCCTGCGCCAGGTGCTGCTCAACTTGGTGGGCAATGCGGTCAAGTTCACCGAACGCGGCACGGTGCGGGTGCGCGTGACCGAAACCACCGGCGGCCAGGGGGTGCTGATCCGGGTCGAAGACACCGGCGTGGGCATTGCGCCGACCGCGTTCGACCGCATCTTCGAGCCCTTCGTGCAGGTCGACAGCTCCAACACCCGCAGGTTCGGCGGCACCGGCCTGGGCCTGAGCATCACGCGCGCCATCTGCGACGCCATGGGCGGCAGCATCAGCTACCACAGCACCCTGGGCGTGGGCTCGACCTTCGAGGTGTCGCTGCCGTTGCAACGCCCCCGCACAGCAAGCACGCCCCCGCCCTCACCCAACGCTGCCCCGGCCCTGGCGCAACGCACGGGTGCACTGCATGGCACGGTGCTGCTGGCCGAAGACAACGAGGTGAACGCCGTGGTCGCCGAAGCCTCGCTGGCCCGCCTGGGCCTGGCGGTGGTGCGTGTGGCCAGCGGGGTCGGCGTGGTCGAGCGGGTGTGCCAGACCTCCAGCGCACGCCCCGACCTCGTGCTGCTCGACTGCCAGATGCCCGAGATGGACGGCTTCGAGGCCGCCCGCCGCATCCGCGAGCACGAAGCCCTGCACGGCTTGCCACGGCTCGCGCTGATCGCACTCACGGCCAACGTCTTCCCCGAAGACCGCGAGCAGTGCCGCGCCGCTGGCATGGACGACTTTCTGGCCAAACCTTTCAGCAGCGAGCAGCTGCGCGAGATGCTGGAGGCGCACCTGGCCCCGGCCCCCGTCAGCCCTTAGGCAGCCTGCGACCAGAGGCCGGGCAGCGCCGGGCGCAAGCCCGCCGACTGAGCCAGCGCCAAGGCCTCGAAGATGTTGATGTCGGGGTGGTAGTCGCGAAACACGAAGTCGTAGTCGGGGTGGCGGCGCTCGCGCGCCGTCGCCTCGGAGGTGACGGTGTCGCGAAACAGCACCCGGTGCGGCAAGCCCCCTGCATGCAGCAGCGGGCACATGCGTTCATCGCCAAACAGGTCGGTGAAGCCCAGGTTTTCGTAGGTGCGCAGCAGCGAGCGGCGCGAGCCCGCCAGCACGCCGCCGATCTGCGTGGCGATGCAAAAGAGGTGGCTGGCCTTTACCAGCGCCAGCCGCACCGGCTGGTCATACCCGGGCATCACACACAGGCGTGTGATCTCGGCCAGCAGCTGGCCGCGCCGCGCTTCGGGCAACTCGACGCTGCGCTCGATCTGCAGTGGCGCCGAGCGGTTGTTCTGCACACGTGCCGAGCCGACCACGCGGCCGGTTGCCTTGTCTTCGGCAAAGAAGATGGTGGTGTCGTCGAGCCGGTCAAGCGGGTCGGCGCTGCCGAACGAAGCGGCCTGATCGGGCAGGTGGCGGCCATAGGCCGTCTGGCGCAGGGCCTGCACACGCAACAGCTGGGTTTCGTCGCAGACCACACGCACACGAAACGGCAGGCTGTGGGCGATGACCGATGAGCTGGCGGGCGCGCGCGGCGCAGGCGCGGTGAGCGCGCCGAAATCTGAATCGTTGCTTCGCAGCCCGTGGTCGAGAGTGCACATCTCCAGTGCCCGGGGTACCGGAACCAGCGTGGCCGGCGGGAGGTCTTCCCTGTACATGCAATCGTCCTGTGAGCGGGGCATCGGCCCCATGCCTGCTTGTCGGCTTGAAGCGCGAAGGGTTGAGCCGCCAGCTCACTTCATCTGTTGCCAGATGTGCCGCTCCCACCGGGCGCTTTAGCACCCGCCAAGCACCCGCCACGGCGTACATCCAGTCGATGCCGACGCAAAACGCCCGCTCAAGCGGTAACAGGTTCACCCATTTGCTGACAAACGCTGTGGCGACAACGCCAGCGCACAACGCGCCTACCGGCCGGCAGGCCGCGTGTGCCAGATCAGGTGGGCGTCTCCGTTGTAGTCGGTGCCATGCAGGTCGCTCACCGAAAAATACAGCCGGCTCGGTGTGGGCATCTCCACGTTGCGCTCGCTGGCGTGCAGGCTGGCGCCGGCCAGGTCGAGGCGGCTGTCGCCTGCGCTGATGGCCACACGCCCGCGCAGCCGCACGCCGGTGGCGGTGACTTCGCTGCGCTGCGCCACGAGCGCCACGTCGTTGCTCTCGATCACGCTGTTTTCAAGGGTCACCGACGACGACTTCAGCGTGAGCTGTTGGAGCCGCGCGCCCTCGATGCGCGCATCGCTGCAGTTTTCGAGCGTGATGCTGTCGAAGCTGCCGCTGTAACGCTGGTCGGCCTGGTTCTGGCACAGCACATGGCCTTGCGACGCCTCGGCGGCCACCGGCGGCGGCTTGGGCGCAAGCGGGGCACTCAGAGCTGCTTGCAACAGGCGCTTGAAGGTCTCGGGGCTCTCGATCATCGGCGTGTGGCCCACACCATCGATCACCTTGAGGCGCGCATCGGGCATGCGCTCGGCCAGCAGCTTGCCGGTGCGCAGCGGTGCGACCGGGTCGTCTCGCCCCCAGATCACCGTGGTGGGCGCGGTGGTCTCGCGGATGGCGGCGGTGAAGTCGTGCTCCACCAAGCCGAGGCCGGCTTCGACCTGCGTGTAGCGGCCGAGCAGCGTGTTGCGCACGCCGGGGTTTTGCGCCAGCCAGCGGCTGAAGTCAAACCGGTTGTCGAGATCGTTGAACACAACGCGGCGCACGCCGTTGAGGCGCTCGCTCAGGCTCTTGAGCAGGTTGTCGACAGGCGCAATGCCAACCTGCCGCGTGCGCAGCCTGGCGATGTGTTCGGCAAACACCATCTTGAGCAAGATACCCGCGGCATCGACCAGCACCAGGCGATCGACCTTGTCGGCATGGGCGTGGGCAAAATAAAGGCTGACCGCGCCGCCCAGCGAGTGCCCGACCACATGCACCCGCTGGCCCGGCGCGGTGTGTTGCACCACCTCGGCCAGCACCCGCCCGAGCGCAGGGAACGAATACCCCTCGGGCGCGCCCGGCGAGGCGCCAAAGCCCGGCAGGTCGAGCGCGACCACATGGGTGTCGACCGCCAGCGCGGAGACCACCGTCTCCCAATCGCGGTGGGCGTTGTTGCCCAGGCCGTGCACCAGCAGCACGGTGCGCGGGTGTTTGAGCCCGGCCTCGCCGACCAGCACACGCTGGCCGTTCGAAAGCGCCAGGCAGCGGTACTGCAAGCGCGCCAGGCGCGGCGCTGGGGCCGAGCTTGCGTCGGCCACACGCTCGGTGCAGGGCTCGGTGGAGGGCGGCTCAGCGGCGACCGCTGCAACACACGCGCTGGCGCAGATCAAGCTCGCCGTCAGGCACCGCCACACGCGCTGGAGCATTCGTCACCTCGCCAGTTGCAATGCCGCGCATTCTGGCCGATCACACATTGGCCCTGTGACGCTATGTTTCCAATTGGAACCGCGGCGTGAATGCACGGTCAGAGTCGGCATACTCAACCCCCCTGTGATCACGGAGGTATGCGATTTGAAGACGCTGACATTCGTTCTCGCGGCCTGCTGCCTGCAAGCTGCCCATGCACAAACAACAACCGCCCCCACCGGAGCGAAGATCGAAGCCGGCCTGTGGGAAATCAACATCGCGCTCAAGAGCCAGAGTGGCAAGGCCGAAGCGGCGATGAAACAAGCCCAGGTGCTCATCAGCCAGATGCCCCCCGCGCAACGCAAAGAGGTCGAAGAGATGATGGCCGCGCAAGGTGTGCGCCTGGGTGACGGCAACAGCACCGTCAAGGCCTGCATCAGCAAGGAAGACGCCGAACGTGGCGAGATCCCGCAGCAGGCGGGCGACTGCGCGCAGCAGGTGCTGGAGCGCAACAGCAACTCGATGAAGGTGAAGTTCAGCTGCACCACCACACCACCGGCGAGCGGTGAAGCGGTGGTCAACTTTCAGAGCCCCACCGCCTACACCAGCCAGGCGGTCGTCAACACCGTGGTGGCCGGCCAGCCCGAGCGGGTGAATGTCGACCAGAGCGGCCGCTGGCTCGGCGCCGAGTGCGGCAGCGTCAAGGCCCTGGGGCGTTGAGCGTGAGGCCCTTGTAGAGGATGGTGGTGCCGGTGGGCGAGCCGTCGGGCATCAGGGCGTAGCCCGGGATGCGGCCGCACAGCAGCCAACCGGTGCGCAGGTAAAGGCGCTCGGCGGCGTCGCTCGCGGTGTCGAGCACGAGCAGGGTCTTGCCTTGCGCGCGGGCTAGGCTTTCAACTGCGCGCATCAAGGCCTCGCCCACGCCGCGCTGGCGGGCGCGGCGGTGCACCAGCAGCTTGTTCACGTCGGCGCGGTGCGGCTGGTTGTCGGGCTGGCTCAGCGCGAGCTGCACCGTGCCAACGATGCCGCCTGATGCGTCTTGCGCCACCAGCAGCGCCCGTTCACCCCGCCGCACCTGCAGCGCCACCTGCTGCCAGTAGGCCAGCGCGCGCGCCATCGAAAAGCCGGCCATGAAGTTGACCGAGGCGCCGCCTTCGACGCAGTCGACCAGCACCTCGCTGAGCTGGTGCAGGTGCTCGGGTGCATCGAGCGCATCAAGCTGGCGAACTGAAATGTCGGGTGTCATGGGGTGGGCCTCTGATGGCGCAAGAGTGGCTGCGTGAGCACGACCACATAACGTGCTCGTTTGCGGGTGGGGTTGCGGTAGGCCGTGGGCGCGTCGAGCCGCATGGCCAGGCAATCACCTTCGGCCAGGCGATGGGTGTGCGGCCCGACGCTCACCTCGATCACCCCTTCGATCACCCACACCTGCTGGTGCACGTCGGCACGCAAGGCGTTGTCGTAGGTCACGTGAGCACCGGGCGGGAAGCTCACCTCCACCATTTGGATCGGTGAATCAACACCCGGCGGCGACAGGTTGCGCCGCAGGTAACCCGAAGCCGGGTCACGCCACTCGGGCTGCGCCGCGCGGCGCGCCAGCGGCGACACCGCCCCCGCCTGCGCGGCCTCGAACAGCGAGCTGAGGTTGACGCCCAGGCCGGCGGCCAGCTTGTCGAGCAGGCTGGCGGTGGGGCTGCTTTCGCCGCGCTCCACCACCGAGATCATGGAGCGGCTCACGCCACAGCGATCCGACAACTGCTCCAGCGTCAGCCCCTGCGCCTGGCGCAGCTCGCGCACCCGCAGGGCAATGCGGCCGTTCACGTCGAGTTCGGTTGATTCCAACATATTGGATGCCAAATCTACTGAATGGGAACGAATCCGTCAATCGCCTTCAACCAAAACCCCAAAGTTTGCGAACGCGAAACAATCCGGGTCGCGCCGCTTGCTACAACCACGCCACACCACACACCACCCACACCGCCCCGGTGACGCCATGCCGAACCCACTCACACCGCTTTTGCTGATCGCGCTGAGTGCGCTTGCCCGCGCCGACATGGCCGGCGGTGGC
>JBBRFR010000227.1:0-6601 GCA_038241485.1 Burkholderiales bacterium | reverse complement strand
CACCTGGAAGATCGAGGTGCTGGGCAGCTTTGCCAGCGCGCTGGTGCTGGGCATCGTGGGGGTGGGCATTGGGGTCGAATCGCTGGTGCGTTTGTGGAAGGCTGAGCCGATCGAGGCGCAGACGGCGCTGGTCATTGCGGTGATCGGGCTGGTGGTCAACCTGGTGTCGGCGTGGTTGCTGCATGGCGCGCAGGGTGGGCACGGGCATGGTCACCGCAACGACCACGATCATGCGCACCACGGCCACGGCCACGCCCACGCGCACGACGACCCTGGCCACCAAGACCTGAACCTGCGCGCCGCCTACGCCCACGTGATGGCGGACGCACTCACCTCAGTGTTTGCCATTGCCGCCTTGTCGGCCGCGGTCTGGCTGGGCTGGACCTGGCTCGACCCGCTGGTGGGTGTGCTGGGCGCGGTGGTGATTGGTGTGTGGGCCTGGGGCCTGATGCGCCAGTCGGCCGCTGTGTTGCTCGACCGCGAAATGGACCACCCGCTGACCCAGGAAGTGCGCGAGGCCATCGAGTCCGATGGTGACGCCAAGGTGGCTGACCTGCATGTGTGGCGCGTCGGCCGCGAGGCGTTTGCGGCCGAGGTCTGCATCGTGGCTGATGCGCCGCTGGCGCCCTCGGTCTACCGCGATCGTCTGAAGGTGCACAGTGAGCTGGTGCACGTGTCGATCGAGGTCAACCGCTGCCCGCACGCACCGGGCTGATTCGGCTGCGCGGGCGTTGTTTGATTGGGCGCGGCGCTGTGCGCGCACTTGGCGACCGTCAGCCTGGCGTGTTGAGTGTGTTCAGCCGCTCGATGGTGCCCACGTCCGTCCACGGCCCGTCGTAACGCTGCGCGCTGATGCGCCCGGCATCGGCGCCGGCTTGCAGCAGTGGGGTCAGCGGCAGCTTCTGGCCCGCCGCCACGCCGGCCACGATGCAGGCGCGGAACAGGCCCACGCTGGCCCAGGTGAGGCGCGGTTCGGTTTGGCGTGAAGCGAGGCCGTGTGCGTCGATGCCGAAATCGCCCACCGGGTGGTGCGGCGCATTCGGCACCAGCCACAGGTGGGCGTCTTTCGCGCTGTCTGCAAACCGTTGCGCGGCAGCAGTGTCGAAACGAAAGCCGGGCAGAAACACGTCGCCCGAGACGACCCAGAAGCAGTGCTCCGAGGTGTCGGTCAACAGTGGCAAGGCCTTGGCCATGCCGCCGGCCGTTTCCAGCGCGCCGCCGTGATCGCGGCCTTCGAGTGAGTAGCGGATTGACACACCGTGGCGCGAGCCGTCGCCCAGCGCGTCGACGATGCGCTCTTCGAGCCAGGCGGTGTTGATCACCACCTCTTGCACACCGTCGCGCGCCAGCGCTTCGAGGTGCCACACGAGCAGCGGTTTGCCGCGCACCACCAGCAGCGGCTTCGGCGTGTGGTCGGTCAGCGGGCGCATGCGCTCACCTCGGCCGGCGGCCAGGATCAGCGCTTTCATGGTGTGCGGCCCCGTTCGAGCGCGTGGCGCTCCAGGTGGGTGGGTTTGAATGCGGCGAGCAGCCTGTCGATCAAGGCATGCGCCTTGTGGGTGTTGTCGGCGCCGAAGTTGCACACATACACATCGAGCGTCACGGCATTCAACTCGGGCCAGGTGTGCACCGCCAGGTGCGACTCGGCCAGCAGCACCACACCCGTCACACCGCCCTTTTTTCCGTCGCTCCCGGGGAAGGTGTGGAACAACTCGCCCACCGGCTGCAACGCGGCCTCGCGCACTGCGGCCAGGCAGAGGCTGCGCAAGGCGTTGGGGTCGGTCATCGAGGGCAACTCCATGGAGCATCCCCTCAAATCGGCGGTGAGGTGCAGACCGTGCATCAGGCAATTATCGAGGCCCCGTAAAATGCCCGGTTTCCCCCCATCCCAGCCCGCGAGCCCATGACCGCCATCGCTTCCAACACTTCCCTGATGGCGAACGCCATTCGTGCCCTGGCGATGGACGCCGTGCAGCAAGCCAACTCCGGCCACCCCGGCGCCCCGATGGGCATGGCCGAGATCGCCGTGGCGCTGTGGGGCCGCCACCTGCAGCACAACCCCGGCAACCCGCACTGGGCCAACCGCGACCGTTTTGTGCTGAGCAACGGCCACGGCTCGATGCTCATCTACGCGCTGCTGCACCTCTCGGGCTACGACTTGGCCGTGAGCGAGCTGCGCAACTTCCGCCAGCTGCACAGCAAGACCCCGGGCCACCCCGAGGTTGGCATCACCCCCGGCGTCGAGACCACCACCGGCCCGCTGGGCCAGGGTTTCACCAACGCGGTGGGTCTGGCGCTGGCCGAGAAGCTGCTGGCGAAAGAGTTCAACCGCGACGGCCACCCCATCGTCGACCACCACACCTATGTGTTCATGGGTGACGGCTGCCTGATGGAAGGCATCAGCCACGAAGCGGCTGCGCTCGCAGGCGCCTGGAAACTCAACAAACTGATCGCGGTCTACGACGACAACGGCATCTCCATCGACGGCAAGGTGGCGCCTTGGTTCATCGACAACACGCCGCAGCGTTTTGAGGCTTATGGCTGGAACGTGATTGCCGAAGTCGACGGCCATGATGTGAGCGCGGTTGATGCCGCCATTGCCCAAGCCAAGAAGTCGAACAAACCCACACTGATCTGCGCGCAGACCACCATCGGCAAGGGCTCGCCCAACCGCGCCGGCACCGCCAAGGCGCACGGCGAGGCGCTCGGCCCCGACGAAATCAAGCTCACCCGCGACGCGCTGGGTTGGAGCTTCGAGCCCTTCGTGATCCCCGAAGAGGCTTACGAAAACTGGGACGCCCGCGTCACCGGCCTGGCCGCTGAAACCCGCTGGGTCGATGCCTTCGAAGCCTATGCCAAGGTCCACCCCGAGCTGGCGGCCGAGTTGGCACGCCGGCTCGATGGCGAGCTGCCCAAAACCTGGTCGCAAGCGGCTGTGGACGCTGCGGTGGCGGCCCACACCAAGGCCGAGACGGTCGCCAGCCGCAAGGCCAGCCAGCTCGCGCTCGAAACCTTCACCAAGACCTTGCCCGAGCTGCTGGGGGGCAGCGCCGACCTGACCGGCTCCAACCTCACCAATACCAGCAGCACGCCTTCCCTGCGATTCGACGACAAGGGTGAGTCGAACGGCGGGCGCCACATCAACTACGGCGTGCGCGAGTTCGGCATGGCCGCCATCATGAACGGCGTGGCGCTACACGGCGGCTTCATCCCCTACGGCGGCACCTTCCTCACCTTCAGCGACTACAGCCGCAACGCCATCCGCATGGCCGCGCTGATGAAGCTGCGCGTGATCCACGTCTTCACGCACGACAGCATCGGCCTGGGTGAAGACGGCCCCACGCACCAGTCGATCGAACACGCCGCTTCGTTGCGCCTGATTCCCGGCCTCGACGTCTGGCGCCCCGCCGACACCGCCGAAACCGTCGTGGCCTGGGCCTGCGCGATCGAGAGCAAGGGCCGCCCGAGCGCACTGCTGCTGTCGCGCCAGAATCTGCCCTACGCCCCCAAGAGCGGCTTGGAAGACATCTCCAAGGGCGCTTACGTGCTGGCCGAGCCGAGCGAAGTGGGGCTGAAGAAGAAGGCCCAAGCGGTGATCATCGCCACCGGCTCCGAAGTCGGCCTGGCCTTGCACGCACAGCAGCAACTTGCACAAAGCGGCATTGCGGTGCGGGTGGTGAGCATGCCTTCGACCAGCGTGTTCGATCGCCAGAGCGTGGACTACAAAACCTCGGTGCTGCCCGCTGGTGTGCCGCGCATCGCCGTGGAAATGGGCGTGACCGACGGCTGGTGGAAGTACGGCTGCGCGGCGGTGGTCGGCATCGACACCTACGGCGAGTCGGCCCCCGCGCCAGTGCTGTTCAAACACTTCGGGTTCACGGCCGAGAACGTGGCCGATACCGTGCGGGCAGTGGTGGGCGCCAAACGGTAACCCCCACCTCCGTTCGGGCTGAGCCTGTCGAAGCCGGCATGGTGCATGGCGCACCCTTCGACAAGCTCAGGGCGAACGGCAGATGAATCTTTTTTTGTCATCCAGGAGAAAGCAAACATGACCATCAAGATCGGCATCAACGGCTTCGGCCGCATCGGGCGCATGGTGTTCCGCGCGGCCGTCCAGAACTTCAACGACATCGAGATCGTCGGCATCAACGACCTGCTCGAGCCCGACTACCTGGCCTACATGCTGCAGTACGACTCGGTGCACGGCCGCTTCAAGGGTGACGTGGCGGTCGATGGCAACACGCTGGTCGTCAACGGCAAGAAGATCCGCCTCACCGCCGAGCGTGACCCGGCTGCGCTGAAGTGGAACGAGGTGGGTGCCGACATCGTGGTCGAATCCACCGGCCTCTTCCTCGACAAGGCGGGTGGCGAGAAGCACCTGGCTGCTGGCGCCAAGAAGGTGATCATGTCGGCGCCCTCGAAAGACGACACGCCGATGTTCGTCTACGGCGTGAACCATGGCACCTACCAGGGCCAGGCCATCATCTCCAACGCCTCGTGCACCACCAACTGCCTGGCCCCGCTGGCCAAGGTGCTGAACGACAAGTGGGGCATCAAGCGAGGCCTGATGACCACCGTGCACGCTGCCACCGCCACCCAAAAGACGGTTGACGGCCCGAGCAACAAAGACTGGCGCGGTGGCCGCGGCATTCTGGAAAACATCATCCCGTCGTCGACCGGCGCCGCCAAGGCCGTGGGCGTGGTGATCCCTGAACTGAACAAGAAGCTCACCGGCATGTCGTTCCGTGTGCCGACCTCCGACGTGTCGGTGGTCGACCTCACGGTCGAGCTGCTCAAGGAAGCCAGCTACAAGGAAATCTGCGCCGAGTTCAAGGCGCAATCCGAGGGCGCACTGAAGGGCGTGCTGGGTTACACCGAAGACAAGGTCGTGGCGACCGACTTCCGTGGCGACCCGCGCACCTCGATCTTTGACGCCGATGCCGGCATTGCGCTCGACAGCACCTTCGTCAAGCTCGTGTCCTGGTACGACAACGAATGGGGCTACTCGAACAAGGTGCTGGAGATGGTGCGCGTCATCGCCAAGTGATCTTGGGAAGTGACCTGTTCCGAAAAGGCCTCGCAAGAGGCCTTTTTTCCATTTGTGCAGGATTTGCTGAAACCAGATGTCTCATTCTGTGACTTGGGATATCCACTCGGCGTTATCAGTGCGCGGGGTGCCTACACTGGGCGCCCATGCCCCGTGTTTTTTCGTTCCTGCCGCTGGCGCTGTGCGCCGCCCTCACCGCGTGTGCGGCAGCAGACCCCGCACCGGCGGCTGAATGGCGTGTGCTGGTGAAAACCAGCCAAGCCCATAGCGACACCGCGTTGATTGTTCAGCGCGCCAGCCAAGCCAGCGGCGTGCCGGTGCGCTACGTCGCGGCGGCCAGCCCGCAGTGGCATGGCCTGAGCCTCGCCTGCGGTGACGAAGCGCGTTGCGCGGCCGCGCTGCAGCGGCTGCAGGCTGACACCCCCTTCTTCGAAGCCGCGCAGCGCGACGAGCGCCGCCGGGCGCATTCCGCTTCTTCTCCCACTTGATCCCCTTGCAGGAGCCTTCCATGCGCCGACCCTGGCCCACCCTTGTTGCGATGAGCGCGCTCTTGCTTGCGCCGATGGGCTTGCATGCCCCGCTGATGGCGCAGACCGCGCCGGCCGCAGCCGCCCAGGCGCGGGTGATCGTCAAATTTAAGGCCGATTCGCCGCTGTTGCGGCGGCAGGCCTTGTCGGCCACGGCGAGCAGCGAGCGTGCGGCCAGCTTGTCGTCGCGTGTCGGCCTGGCCTTGTCGGGTGGTGCTTCGGTGAGCGAGCGCATGCTAGTGGTCACGGCCAGCGGCATCGGCTCGGCCGAGTTGGCGCAGCGGTTGGCGGCACAAAGCGACGTGGAATACGCCGTGCCCGACCAGCGCCGCCGCCGTTTTGCGCCGCCCAACGACCCGAACTACACCACGGTGTCGATCGGCAACGGCGGCCCGGTGTCGGGCCAGTGGTATCTGCGCGCCCCCACGAGCACGGTGCGTTCGGCCATTGACGTGGAGCCAGCCTGGGACATCACCACCGGCAGCACCAGCGTGGTGGTGGCGGTGCTCGACACCGGCATTCGCTTCGACCACACCGACCTGTTGGCAGTGGGCAGTGGTGGCAACCTGCTGCCGGGCTACGACATGGTCAATGAAGACTCCGCTGGAGCTTTCTTCACGGCCAACGACGGCGACGGCCGTGATGCCGACCCCTCCGACCCCGGCGACTGGATCAGCAACGCCGATCTGTCCAGCGGCAACTTCCGCCCCGCGGACTGTTCTGTAGAGGGAAGCAGCTGGCACGGCACCCAGACCGCTGGCCTGATCGGCGCGCTTACCCACAACGCCCTGGGCATGGCCAGCGTCGGGCGCACCGTGCGCGTGTTGCCGGTGCGGGTGTTGGGCAAGTGTGGGGGGTATGACTCCGACATCATCGCTGGCATGCGTTGGGCGGCGGGGCTCAGCGTGCCTGGTGTGCCGGCCAACCCCAACCCGGCCAAGGTGATCAACATGAGCTTGGGCGGTGAGGGCACTTGCTCGACGGCCTACGCCTCTGAGATTTCCGCCATCACGGCCGCGGGTGTCGT
>JBBRFR010000226.1:0-6680 GCA_038241485.1 Burkholderiales bacterium | reverse complement strand
GGGCGACCTGGTCTACACCTCGTTTTCAGGCTCGCACCAAGATGCGATCAAGAAGGCGTTCGCCGCACGCCAAGAAGGTGATGTATGGAACATGCCTTACCTGCCCATCGACCCCAAAGACCTGGGTCGCAGCTACGACGCGGTGATCCGCGTCAACAGCCAGTCGGGCAAGGGTGGTATCTCGTATCTGCTGGAGAACGGGTACGGCCTCGAGTTGCCGCGCCGCTTGCAAATCGAGTTCAGCCAGGTGGTGCAACAGGTGATGGACGACAGCGGCAAGGAGCTGACCGCTCCCGAGCTGTGGAACATCTTTCAACATGAGTACAGCGTGGCCGGTGCCTGGAGCGCTCAGGTGATCCACGCCACGATCTCGGAGGCGCCCAACGGGCAAGTGCGTTTGTCTACGGCGCTCGAGTTGGGTGGCCGCGGCCTGAGGGTCGATGGTGTGGGGTCGGGGCCGATCGAGGCATTTGTTGAGGGCGTGAACCGCCAATTGGCGACTGCGCTGCGGGTGCTCGATTACCACGAGCACGCCATTGGCAGCGGCGCCGATGCCAAGGCCGCGGCCTACCTCGAAGTGCGCATCGGCGATGCGGTGACGCTGTTCGGCGTGGGCATCGATTCGAACATCGTCTCGGCCTCACTGAAAGCCATCACTTCGGGCCTGCACCGCGCCATACGCCAGGGCCACTTGCACTTTGCGCAAGCCGCGCTCGCCTAACATACGGAAAAGCCGACAGGAACCAGCCATGACCGACAAACTCATCATCTTCGACACCACCTTGCGTGATGGCGAACAATCTCCCGGCGCCTCGATGACCAAGGACGAGAAACTGCGCATCGCACGCCAGCTCGAGCGCCTGAAGGTCAACGTGATTGAGGCGGGGTTTGCGGCCTCGTCCAACGGTGACTTCGAAGCGGTGAAGGCCATCGCCCAGGCCATCAAAGAGAGCACGGTGTGCTCACTGGCCCGCGCCAACGACCGCGACATCGCGCGTGCGGCCGAGGCCTTGCAAGGCGGCGCTTCCACCCGCATCCACCTGTTCCTGGCCACCAGCGCCTTGCACATGGAAAAGAAGCTGCGCATGACACCCGACCAGGTGTTCGAGCAGGCCCGGTTGTCGACACGTTTTGCGCGCAACCTCTCTGGCGATGTGGAGTTTTCGCCCGAAGACGGCTACCGCTCCGACCCCGACTTCTTGTGCCGCGTGCTGGAGGCGGTGATTGCCGAAGGCGCCACCACCATCAACATCCCCGACACCGTGGGTTACGCCATCCCAGAGCTGTACGGCAACTTCATCCTTGATCTGCGCACACGCATTCCCAACGCCGACAAGGCGGTGTGGTCGGTGCACTGCCACAACGACCTCGGCATGGCCGTCGCCAACTCGTTGGCCGGCGTGAAGATCGGCGGCGCGCGTCAGATCGAGTGCACTATCAACGGGCTGGGCGAGCGCGCCGGCAACTGCGCGCTCGAAGAAGTGGTGATGGCCTTGCGCACCCGCAAAGACTACTTTGACCTCGCGCTCGACATCGACGCCACGCAGATCGTGCCGGCCTCGCGCCTGGTGTCACAGACCACCGGCTTCGTGGTGCAACCCAACAAGGCGGTGGTGGGGGCGAACGCGTTCGCCCACGCTTCGGGCATCCACCAAGACGGCGTGCTCAAGGCGCGCGACACCTACGAAATCATGCGTGCCGAAGACGTGGGCTGGGCCGCCAACAAGATCGTCTTGGGCAAGCTCTCGGGGCGCAACGCCTTCAAGCAGCGCTTGCATGAGTTGGGCATCGAGCTTCACTCCGAGGCCGAGGTCAATGCGGCCTTCGCTAAATTCAAGGAGTTGGCCGACCGCAAGAGCGACATCTTCGACGAAGACATCCTGGCCCTGGTGATGGACGAGTCGGTCACCACCGAGCATGAGCACTACCGCCTGCTGGCCTTGTCACAGCGCTCGGAAACTGGCGAGCGCCCGCATGCCAAAGTGGCATTTGCCGCAGGTGACACAGAGCACCACACCGAGAGCGACGGCAACGGCCCGGTCGACGCAAGTCTCAAGGCCATCGAGTCCAAGCTGCAATCTGGCGCCGAAATGCTGCTCTATTCGGTCAATGCCATCACCTCAGGCAGCACAGAATCTCAAGGCGAGGTGACGGTGCGGCTGCAACACGGCGGGCGTGTCGTCAATGGCGTAGGTTCTGACCCCGACATCGTGGTCGCATCCGCCAAGGCCTACCTCGCAGCTTTGAACAAGCTGCATAGCAAGAACGAGCGCGTTGCTGCTCAGGGGTGACATTTGTCACACACCTGACAACTCCTTAGTCTGACTTGAGGAAAATGGCGCAAGTTTTTGATATTGCAGGTTATTTTCTTGTGGCCTACACTCGGGACACCGAGCGTCAAGGGGTTGTTGTGATGCGGTTCACCCAAAAGTCAGCGTTGTCCGTTCTGCGTGGTCTGCTTGCGCTGACGATTGCTGTCTGCCTGCCACTCTCTGCGGGCGCGGCGGCCAAGCCGGCCAAGAAGCGGGTGGCGGTGGTGTCCAAGGCCCCAGCCATCAAATCCAAGGCGGTGGTGGTTCGCACCACCAAAATCAAACGCACCAGCCTGCGCACCGAGGCGCGTGTCATCCCCGACCGGCCCTCATTCGGCCAGGTTTATGGCTTGCACTCGGCGGCCGACCCGCTCGACCTGAAGTCCAGCGTCGCGCTGGTGATGGATCAAGAGACCAACGAGGTTCTCTTCAGCAAGAACTCCAAGGCGGTGTTGCCCATCGCGTCGCTCACCAAGCTGATGACAGCGCTGGTGGTGACCGAAGCCAAGCTCCCGCTCGACGAAGTGTTGACCGTCAGCCAAGACGATGTCGACACTGAAAAAGGCAGCCGATCGCGCCTGAAGGTGGGCACCCAGCTCACCCGCGGCGAGATGATGCATTTGGCGTTGATGTCGTCTGAAAACCGCGCCGCGCATGCGCTGGGCCGGCACTACCCGGGCGGCATGAGCGCGTTCGTGTCGGCGATGAACCGCAAGTCGAGCGAGTTGGGCATGGTCGACACGCGTTACGTCGAGCCCACCGGCTTGTCGAGCCAGAACCAGTCGAGCGCGCGTGACCTGGCGACCCTGGTGAAGGCGGCACACAACTACGCGCTGATCCGCGAGCTGTCGACCTCTCCCGAGTACGAGGTGGCGGTGGGTCGCCGGCAACTCCAGTTTCACAACACCAACCGCCTGGTGAACAACCCGGAGTGGGACATCGGCCTGCAAAAGACAGGCTACATCTCCGAAGCCGGTCGGTGCCTGGTGATGCAGGCCAAGCTGGCGGGGCGCAAGGTGATCATGGTTTTCCTGGATTCGGCCGGCAAATACTCGCGGCTGGGGGACGCCGAGCGTGTGCGCAAGTGGGTCAGCGAACGCCCGCCGGTGGTGGCTGCCCCGTCGCTGTTGCTTCCTCCATCGCTCGTCGCTCCTGTTTTTGTGACTCCTGCGGCGGTGTCGATGCCCGAGCCGGCTCCGGTGTCAGAAGAGCCCGTGGTGCTTGAGGCGCCGAAGATCACGTCTTGATCACTGCGTTTCCCCAAAGCAAAGAGCCCGGCATGCCGGGCTCTTTGCTTTTCGGGTGCTGCGTGATTTATCCGCGGTGGCCCAGTGCCGATGAAATTTGCGACGCGGTGGATTTGAGTCGCTCCAGCCAGCCTTCTTCAAGGCGGTCGGCCGGCGCCGAGATCGACAAGCCTGCCACTAGCTTGCCCTGGTCGTCGAAGATGCCGGCTGCCATGCAGCGCACGCCTAACTCCAGCTCTTCATCGTCGCGGGCGGTGCCGTACTGCAGCACTTTGGAGAGCTCGCGCTCCAGCGTGCTCGCATCGGTAATGCTGTTGCGTGTGTGCCCGGCCAGGCCGGTTCGGGCGGCATAGGCGCGCACGCGTTGCGGGTCGTCGTGGGCGAGGAAGAGTTTGCCCACCGAGGTCAGGTGCAGCGGCGCGCGGCCACCCACAGCGCGAACCACCTGCATACCTGAGCGCTCGCTGTAAGTGCGCTCGATGTAGACGATCTCGTCGCCTTGGCGCATCGACAAGTTGACCGGTTGGTGCGTCAGCTTGTGCAGCTCGCGCATGGGGCCCAAAGCGGCGTCGCGCACGTCGAGCCGCGCTTTCACCAGGTTGCCCAGCTCCAGCAGGCGCATGCCGAGGCGGTAGCTGCCCGCTTCGGGTCGGTCAACGTATCGGCCAACCGTGAGGTCGTTCAAGATGCGGTGTGCGGTAGAGGGATGCAGCCCGGTCTGTTCACTGATGAGCTTGAGAGACACCGGGTCTTGGTGGGAAGCCAGCAGATCCAGCAGCGAGAACATGCGCTCGAGCACCTGGATCGCGGGCTTTTGACCCTCTTTGCTTTTCATGCGGGCATTCTGACGCAGTTTGGCGAGATTTTGCATCGCGAAAATTCAAACCATGGCTGCAACCGCGGCCACACCGGAGCGCACCGCGCCTTCCAGCGTGGCGGGGTAGGGGCCGTCGACGTAATCGCCAGCAGCCCAGAGCCCGGGGAGCACGTGTTGTGCCGGCCGCCGCAGTTGGGGAGTGCACAGAAAGGTCGCACGTTTTTCGGTGGTGCTGCGCACCATTTCCAGGGGGCTGTGCAAATGGGCGCCGAGCGCCTCGCGGGCCTGGTTCAGCGTGGCCGTGGTGGTGGCGTCTAGGCCTTGTGCAACCCAACTGGCAGCACCACTCACCACAAAGGCCAGCACGCCGTCGAGCCCGCTGGTGGTGCCAAGGTCAAATACAAATTGCGCGGGGCGCTGCGCGTCGCTGCGCAACGCCATCATGGGCTGGGGCAAGCGACAGCCAGGGCTGCGTGCGTACACGGTGACGATGGGCTCGTAGTTCAGCGCGCCGGCTTGTCGCGCCCAGGTGGGCGCCAGTATGGTCGTCAGGCGTGCGGCCTCGTTGGCGGTGCAGGCCAGTACCACGGCGTCGGCCAGCTCGCCGTTGACAAGCCAGTGTTCGGCTGAGTGCTCCAGCGAACCCACCCGTTGTGACAGGCGCACGGTGGCCCCAGCTGCTGCCAGCCAGCGCGCCGCGGGGTGCGGCCACAGCCGGCTCAGGCTCTGCTTGGGGAGCAGCAGATCGGCCGAGCCGGGTCCCGAGAACAAAGCGTCTTTAAGTACCCGCAAGAACACCGTGGCGCTGGCCTGAGATGCGGGCGTGTTGAGCGCGGCCACACACAGCGGGTCAAGCAACTCGGCGCGCACGGCAGTGGGCAGGTGAGAGGTCAGCTGGGCGACGGTCAAGGTGGGGTCGCAGCGAAAACCACGCAGGGCCCAACCAGTGGCTGTCAGCAGCAGCGCCTGTTTGTCCCGCCAGCGCCAGCCGGGGTAGCGCAGCACGGCGCTCGCAAACGCCAGCGTGGGCGAGCCCGGCGCGAGTTGCAGGCCGGCGCCGTCGGGGTAGGTCACACACAGTGGGGTGCGCAGCAAGGCCTGATCGATGTCCACACCCACCAGCCGCATCAGCGACAGGGTTTGCGAATACGCGCCGATCAAGATGTGCTGGCCGTTGTCGAGCTGCGCGTCGCCGAAGTCGACCTCACGCGCTCGGCCACCGAGCTGGGCGGCCATCTCATACAAGGTGACCTGGTGGCCGCGCCGTGTGGCCTCGACCGCGGCGGCCAAGCCCGCCCAGCCGCCCCCCACGACGGCCACGCGCCGCGCTTCCGCCATCAACGGACTCGCCAGTTGGTGCGCAGCGCGATCCACAGCTTGCGCAGCGGGGTGAGCGAGATGCGCTGGTGCAGCACCTGGAAGTTGGCGGCCTCGATCTCCCGCAGCAGGGTGCGATAGATGTTGGCCATCATCAAACCGGGCTTCTGGGTGCGGCGATCGGCTTCAGGCAACAGGGCCAGGGCTTCGTCGTAGCAGCGGTGCGCCCGCTCGGCCTGAAAGCGCATCAGCGCGGTAAACCGATCGCTGTAGCCACGGTTCAAGATCTCCTGCGCTTTCACCTCAAATTGCTGCATCTCCGACACCGGCAGGTAGATGCGGCCACGGCGCGCGTCGTCGCCCACGTCGCGAATGATGTTGGTGAGCTGCATCGCCAGGCCGAGTTTGTGGGCGTATTCGATGGTCACTGCCTCGCTGCGGCCAAAGATGCCCGAGGCCACTTCGCCCACCACGCCTGCGACCAGGTGGCAGTAACGCGCGAGGCCCGGGTAGTCGAGGTAGCGCGATTGATCGAGGTCCATTTGGCAGCCTTCGATCACGGCGAGCAAGTGTTCGCCGCGGATGTCGAATGCCGCCACATGCGGCATCAAGGCTTTCATCACCGGGTGGGTGGCCTGGCCGCTGAAGCTGGTTGCGACTTCCTTGCGCCACCAGGCGAGTTTGGTTGCGGCGACGCTTGGGTCGTGCACCTCGTCGACCACGTCGTCGACCTCGCGGCAGAACGCATAAAACGCCGTGATCGCCGCACGCCGCGGCGGGGGCAGAAACAGAAACGCGTAGTAGAAGCTGGAGCCGCTTTGCACGGTTTTTTTCTGCACGTATTGCTCGGGCGTCATGGGCGCACCTCGCTGAGTGAGGTGGGCGAGGGCGCTTTCATGCGCAGCGCGCGCCACAGCAAGACAGGTGCGTCATACCAGCGCAGCGTGGGCCGCGCGAGCAGGCTGCCGTGTTTCATGGCTTCGATCT
>JBBRFR010000225.1:0-6697 GCA_038241485.1 Burkholderiales bacterium | reverse complement strand
GATGAAGCCTTGCTCTCAAGCACGAGAGAGCGAACGTTGATGTCGCCCTGGTCCGAATGCAAGACGGCCGACTGGCCCGCGCTGACGGTGGCGCCAATGACGTCAACGCCTTGACTGCCGCTGACCACCAGGTTGCTCTTTGCGGAGATGGCGCCCGCGGGCCCCGCCACGTCTTGGTAATTGCCGCTCTCAGTGCTGCCCAAGCGGTTGACGGCGGTGGTGTTGATCACCTTGCCGCCGGTGGACACAAGCGCCAGGTTGTTGGCGCTGATCGCGCCTGAGGTGTTGCGAATATCGCCGGTGGCAATGATCGTCATCGTTTCGGCGGCTTTGATGGTGCCCCCCACGTTGTTCAATGACGTGAGATTGAGATTGACGTTTTGTCCCGAGATCACCGCACCGCTGTCGATCGACGACTTGGTGGCCGCAGACAGATACACCACCGGGGCCAGCACCTTCTGGCCCGCCACCGTGGTCTCCACCATCCAGACCATGTCTTGCTTCAGGTTGCTGAGCTGCGCGGCGGTGAGCGGCTGCCCCCATGTCAAGCCCAGCGACTCGCCCTGGCTCACAGCGCCGTCCATCAGGCTTCTCATCTGGGTGGCTTCAGCGACTTGGCCCTTCAGGATGTTGTTGCCGGTCTGTGCGATCAACTGCTGGCGAATCAGGTAGGCCTCGTAGTTCGCATCGCCAAGGCGCTTTTCGACCGTGTCGGGGTTGAAGCCCAAGAGCTCAGCCAGGTAGTTCGAACCGAGAAAATTGGAGCCCGCCGCAAAGAGCGGATTGGTTTCGACCAGGTACTGCGCGTTGGGGCTGTGGCTGGTGACAAAGTAGCCATTGGGGTTGGTCGGGAGCGTGACGCTGGGCTCGGATGGCGTGTTGAGCGTTGGGCTCGCGAGGGTGGGCCCCGTCAGCGTCAGGTCGGCATTGGTCAGCGTGATCTGGTTCCCGAACACGCCTGCGCCGAAGGCTGAAACGGAGTTGTTGACCGTGTAGTTGCCTGAATCGCGCTCGATCGAGGTGCCCGACGAGGCAGCGAAGTCGACGATGCCATACCACCGCCTCTCGGTGTTCCAGTCACGCCGCTGGTGATGGGTGGTCAAGGTCAGCGGGTCCACCACGAAGGTGGACTGCGGGCTGGCACCGCGCAGTACGACCGTCCCCGCCGACAACACGCCGCCGTTGTTGGTGCCACTGGTGAAGCCGGTGATGCTCAGGGTGCTGCCCCGGCCCGCCAGTATTTGCGGCTTGGCGGTGTTGGTGTCAAAGCCGACGAACGACTCCACGTCGTCCCAGGTCTGGTGGTAGTAGCGCCGAACCGGGTTGTAGGCACACGGGACGCACCAGCCACTGGTTTCGTTGTCGAACACTTCGCCAGAGTCGTTCGCGCGTGTCCACTGGCGCGTGAGGTCGCCAAAGACGTTGTTGCGGAAGATCGCCGCGTCGATGGAGATGTCTTGCGCCCCGTGGATGGTGCTCTGGTTGACGAACGTGGGGGCGCTGATGCTGATGGCGCCGCCAGCGTCTATCGTGCCCTCGGGGCCACTGGCCGTGCCGTGGTTGGTGAAGACGCTGGTGGACGCCGCCGTCAAGGCACCGCCCGCATACAGGGCGCCGTGGTTGTCAAACGCGCCTCCCGTGGCACGCACTCTCAGGTTGCCATTGGCCGCCAGGCCCCCATTGGCGGTGTTGTCGATGCGCGCAGCCGACAGCGCCAAATCGCCGGAGGCATGCAACAGGCCTGCGTGGGTGAAGCTGCCGCCGATCGTGGCGTCGAACGCACCGGCCGTGCCCCAGTGGGTGCCGGTGATGCTCGCCGTTTGGCCGACCTCCAATTGCAGCCTGCCGCCCGCGTACCGCTTGTTGTTGTCGCCCAGCGCCGCGCTGGAGGCCGTGTCCATCAGGCTGCCCAGGCTCAAAGCCATGTCGGTGCCTGCGATCAGCACACCGCCCGAGAGGGTGGCGCCGCCTGGCGCGGCCACCAAGCTGAGGTTGTTTTTTGCCGTCAGCGCGCTGTCGGTCACGCTGATGGCGTCGCCCCCGCCGGCCGTGCTGCTCAAGCTCAGATCGCGCTCGGCAGACACGTTGCCGCGCACATCAATCCTGCCGGCCGCGGTGAGACTGAAATCGCTGCTGCTGGCAGCGGCCTCGCCCAACATGCGCACGCCGACACCGGCCTCGGTGGCGATCAGACGAATGCGCCCAGCGTACATGCCGCCGAGCGCGGTTGAGTCAATGGCGTAGCTCGGGGCCGCGCCGCTGCCTGGCGTGCCGCCTGTGACCTGGCGGGTGCCGTAGTTCCAGATGTTGTTGCCACTGAACACGCCGAGATCGGGCGCATTGATCTGAGCGTCGAGCCTGACCGAGCGGGCCACCAGGTCCAGGATTTGCTGCGCGCTGCCGTTGAAGCCGACACCGTTGATGAGGATGTCACCCCGGTTGACCGTGAAGCCGCTCAGGCTGCCGTCGCTGCCGAGGCTGGCTGTGCCCGTGGTCAAGGTGACCCGGTCGCTGTTGATGAAGCCGCAACCCATGCAGGTGATGCCGTTGGGGTTGGCCACGATCACGTCGGCCTTGCCGCCCAGCACTTCGGTGAAACCCGCCAGCGTGCTGCGGCTGGTGGATGCCACCTCGTTGACGATGACCCGCGCTTCGCCGATCAGGTTGGTGTTGGCGATCACCTGACCGGCGAGCTGCGACTGCCGCGCCGCTTGGCTGGTGTTGCCGTTGTTGAGCACCAGCCCGTTGCCCTGCACGTCGTAGCGCGTGAAGACGTTGTGCGACACGCCCGCGCCGTTGGCGGTGTTGATGTTGACGACGGGCACGCCGTTGGGCGAGATGTAGGCCGTGGTGTTGCCGCCCGTGGGCACCACGGTGGTCGGTGCCCTGACCTGCGCCTGCGCCGCCAGCGGCACACCCAGGGCGGCGAGGGCCAGCGTCATGAGTTTGACGGCCAGAGCATGGCGCTTGCCCTTGCGCCACGCGGCTTCAGGTGCGACCGTTTTGGTCAGCAGCGCATCACTCAAGGTGTGAGGGGCGCGGCGATTTTTGGAGGCGTGTCGGTACATGGCGACTGCTTTCAAATGCAAGAAAGGGGTTTCAATCAGATCGAGACGTTCAAGCGAAACCAGGTCTGGCAAGACTCGCGCTCCATGGCGCTGGGCACGGCCAGCGGGCAGGTGGCGAACAACTCCCCGCTCACCGCCTTCCAGCCAAGCGACGCACCGAACGCCGAGCCCGAAAGCGAGCCTTGGGGAATGTCGGGCGCGCGGTTGCGCACCGCGCCCGTATCGAGCCCCACAAACAGGCGCAAGGGCAGTTGGGTTCCGGCCAGGCTCACCGCCGGACGCACCGACAACTCGTTGCGCAGAAAATATCCACTGTCGCCAGACAGCGTGTTTTTCTCATGTCCGCGCACGCTGTAGATGCCGCCGATGGAGATCTGCTCCGAGCCGAACAAGGTGGTGCGTGCGACCTGTCCCGTGATCTGCGAGTTCAGCGACCAGTCACTGTCGAGCCAACGCCAGGGCAGGGTGTAAGAGGCCGAGTATTTGGCCTTCTTGAACTGCGCGCGCGGTGCCGTGTCGGGCAGGGCGTCGATATCGCGCAACGCGCCGGCGGCGGTCAGGCCCTGGGCCCAGCCGAGGGTGATGCTCAGCGCGCCCTGACCCAGCCGGGTGGTGACACCGCCGTCGACATCGAGCACCGACAGCGTGCGGCTGCTGACACCCAGCAGTTGCCCTTCCAGGAAATTGCGAGTCTTCTTGTTGGTAAACGCGCCCGTGACGGTGGCGCGGGTGGTCTGGTCGCGGTGGACCACGCGGTCGAGTGCGATGGTGTTGCTGCTGCTATCGCCCGCGGTGTTCAGATCCCGCCCACTGGGGGCTTGCACCGTGCTCGCGTAGCGAGAGCGGCTGGCGTTGAAGTTCAGCGTGGTGTAGCCGAAGGGCACGCCAAGCATGAGGGAGTTGCTGACGGCGTGCTGCTGCGCGGTGTTGGGCACCGACACGCGGTGGGTGAAGGAGATGAACTCAGACAACCCGAACAAGCTGTCGAGCGACAGGGTGGCGCCGAGCTGGTGCTTGCCGGTCGAGGTGCTGCCTTGGTTGTCTGCCGACGACATCAAGTGATAAAACGGCCCCGGCTCGTTGCGGATGATGACGTCGCTCAGGCCGGGCTGGCTGCCGGGCTGGATGTCCAGCGTGGCCTTGTTGGAAGAGAGGCGGTTGATCTGATCGATGCCCTGCTCCAGATCTCGCAGGTTGAGCAAGTCGCCCGGCTTGGCGGGAAAGGTATTGCCCGGTGAGATGCCCTTTTGCGGGCCACCCTCGATGCGCAGCTTCTCAATCGTGCCTTCCACCACCAGAAATTCAAGTTTGCCGCCGCTGAGGTCTTGCGTGGGCAAGTAGGCGCGGGTCGAGACGTAGCCGCGAAGAACGTAGTCACGCGTCAACTCGCCCAGAATTTCTACGATCTCTGCCGTGCCAAGACAGCTCCCCACATACGTCTTGCTGATCTTCTCTCGCACCGACTCAGTGAGGTGCGGGGCCCCGTTGATGACGATCTCGCTGATGCCTCGGCACCTGGTTCCCGCTTTGGAGGCGTCAAGTTTGGGCAGCAGTTTGCGGGTGTCGATGCCGCCTGGGCTTTTGTCGGGCGGTTGAGCGGCCTCCTGATCCCGCCGCAGCTGTTCTTGCTGCTGGCGTTGCACCGCCTCAGACTGGCGACGCGCGGCGTCAATGTCTGCCGCAGTTTGGGCCAGCACTTGCGAGCTCGCGATCACCAAAACCAAGGCCGCGCACGATGCCAGCCGCTTGCTCGCTCGATTCATCATAGAAATGCCAAGCGCTACGGGCCAGATCACCCTGCGTCGGATGACGCAAGGGACGAAAACCAGCGCAATGTTGCGAAAACGGCGCCGAGGGTTTGACCCCGAATCAGGTGGGTGAGCAGTGCAAAAATCGACAGTCTTCAAGTGATCTCCAAGTCTTCGGCATGCGTCAGCCGCCCGAAGGGTCTGATCGGAACCTGGCGGTACAGAGCGAACTACCCAAGGCACAACCAGAGCCTGCCAACGGCCCACTGAGCGGTGCTCATCGCCTGAATTCAGGAGGACCTACGTAACGGCTGAGTTCACGGACGCAGCCACCTCAAAAAAAATGTGGGTGGCTCAAGACAAGGGCCCAAGTGACCCAATGCTGTTCGCTGAGCTCCGATCGGTCAGAGGTGTCGAAGGCCAGCGCTGGGCTTCGATGCCTGAGCCCGGACGGAGGTTGGCGGCTATCGGGCCTGAACGAACCACATTGCCACCTGACGGAGCAACGTCGGCCGGGTTTTGTCGAAATCAGGGCCAGATCGGGGCTTGAATGCGCGAAGCGCAACAGCCAGTCCTGAGCGCTTCGAGGGGGTAGCCTGAGCGGTTCTTGGTACACCACAGTCGAGCACCGCAGCCCGTTCGGGCTGAGCAACCGAAGCCTCGTGCCGCAACCGGCCAGCTCAGGGCGCTTTCTTCAGGCGCACATGCGCCACCAGCCCACCATCCATCGCATTCGCCAGCTCAAAGCTGCCACCCATGCGCTGAACTGATTTTTCAACGATGGCCAGGCCGAGGCCAGCGCCCGTGGCCGCCGTGCGTGCCGCGTCGCCGCGGAAGAAGGGCGTCGTCAGCTGCTTGAGCTTCTCGGGCGCCACACCCTGCCCATAATCGCGCACGCTGAGAATCACCCACGGCCCGGTGCGGGCATAACTCACCTGCACCCGCGCTATACCGGTGTCGGTGGAGCGGCCATAACGCCGTGCGTTTTCGAACAGGTTCTGGAACACGCGGCCTAGCTCGACCTCGTCGGCCATGACCTTGGTGTCGATCGCCACGCGCGAGTTGATGCGAATTTGTGAAGGGTCGCGAAAGCCCTGTATCTCGCGCTCGACCAAGCTGCTCACGTGCACCGGCACCAGCTTGGTCTCGCCGGGGCGGGCGTAGTCCATGAACTTGTCGATGATGGCGTCGAGCTGGTCAATGTCGAGCGCCATGTTCTTCTTGGCTTCTTCGTCGTGTACGCTCATTTCGGCTTCGAGCCGCAGGCGGGCCAGCGGCGTGCGCAGGTCGTGCGAGATGCCGGCCAGCATCACGGCGCGGTCCTCTTCCACCTTGGCCAGCTCGCGGGCCATGCGGTTGAAGCCCATGTTGACCTGGCGGATCTCGCTGGTCAGCGTGTTCTCGTCGAGCTGCGATTCGTACTCGCCATCACGGATGCGGCTGGCCGCGAACGACAGGTCGCGCAGCGGCTGGTTGATCAGGCGCGCAATCGCGGCCGAGCCGAACACGGTGGCGAGCAGGGCAATGGTCACCCACAGCAGCCAGCTGCTACCCGCCATCGGCCGCACGCGCGTCGGGTCGGCCTGCAGCCAGTAGGCGTCTTTTTCAACCGTGAAGCCAACCCACAGCCCGCTGATGCCATTGACCGCTGAAGCGACCACGGTGTCGGCGCCGAGCCGCGAATGAAGCTCCTGGCTGATGGCCTTGGAAAAACGGTCTGACTCGAAAGGCTCCCATTTGTCGCCCGGTTCGCGCGGTAGCACCTTGACCGCGTCCTGGTTCGACATGGTCTTGACGAGCGTGATGCGGTTGATGTCGTCGGCGTATTTCATGGCCACCCGCGACAGGTTCACCAGGCTCGCGATCTGCTGGGCCGACTGC
>JBBRFR010000224.1:0-6714 GCA_038241485.1 Burkholderiales bacterium | reverse complement strand
CTCCGACGGTGGTGCTGGTGCCTGCACCCGCGCCGCCGCCCGAACCGGCCGACGTGGCCGCGCGGCGTTTCCTGGCCTACCACGAGCAGCTGCGCCAGATGCCGGCCACCGACCTGGCCAACGAGATCACGCGGCTCAACGGCGTGGTGTCGGTGACGGCCACGGCGGCGCCGGCCGATGTGGTGCTGGAGCTGTCGCTCGCGCTCTCACAGCAGCGCAACGCGGGTGACCTGGCGCGCGCGGTAGCGCTGCTCGAACCCATCGGCAAATCGAGCGCACCCGAGTTAGCGCCCTGGCAGCCGCTCGCGCGCCTGCTGCTGGGCCGCGTGACCGAACAGCGCCGTCTCGAAGACCAGCTCGCGCGTGAGCTCACGCAGCGCCGCGAGCAGCAGCGCACGCTGCAGCAGCTCAACGAAAAACTCGAAGCGCTCAAAGCCATCGAGCGCAGCATGACCACCCGAGCGCCGGGTGGGGGCGCCGCCCCCGCGACCGGCGCTTCGGCGCCGCCGCCCGCGCCCAGGGCGCCGTAAAACGCAAAGGCGCGACCATGGCCAACCTGCTGCTGGTCGACGATGACCCGGACCTGCTGAAGCTGCTGTCGATGCGGCTCACGGCCGCCGGTCACCGAGTCACCTCGGTCGAGTCGGCCGAAGCCGCGCTCACGCAGCTGGCGGTGGCGCGGCCACAGCTGGTGGTGAGCGACGTGCAGCTGCCCGGGCGCGACGGCCTCGCGCTGTTCGACGAGATCCGCAAGCGCCACCCCGCGCTGCCGGTGATCCTGCTCACCGCGCACGGCACCATCCCCGATGCGGTGGAGGCCACCGCGCGCGGTGTTTTCAGCTACCTCACCAAGCCCTTCGACGGCAAGGCCTTGCTCGACAAGGTGAACGAAGCCCTGGCGCTGGCGCCGCCGCCCGAGCCCGCGCGTGAGGGCGACGAAGCTTGGCGTGCATCCATCGTCAGCCGCTCCAACTGCATGGCCGAGTTGCTGACCGAGGCCAAGATGGTCGCCGCATCAGACGCCAGCGTGTTGATCCGCGGCGAGAGCGGCAGCGGCAAGGAGCTGCTGGCCCAGGCCATTCACCGCGCGAGCCCGCGGGCCGCCAAGCCGTTTGTGGCGGTGAATTGCAGTGCCATCCCCGAGGCGCTGCTCGAATCAGAATTGTTCGGCCACGTGAAGGGCTCCTTCACCGGTGCCGTGGCCAACCACCGCGGCCTCTTCGTCACCGCCGATGGCGGCACGCTCTTTCTCGACGAGATCGGTGACATGCCGCCCTCGCTGCAGGTGAAGCTGCTGCGCGTGTTGCAAGAGCGTTCGGTGCGGCCGGTGGGGGCGAGCCAATCGGTGCCGGTGGACGTGCGAATTCTTTCGGCCACCCACCGCGATCTCGATGCCGCGATGGCCGAAGGCCAGTTCCGCGAAGACCTGTATTACCGGCTCAACGTGGTCTCGCTGCACCTGCCCACGCTGGGCGAGCGGCGCGAAGACATCCCCTTGCTGGCCAATCACTTTCTCGCCCGCCTGAGCGAAAAGTACGGCAAACGGTTCAACGGCTTTGCGCCCGACGCGATGAAGGCGCTCACCACCACCAGCTGGCCGGGCAATGTGCGCCAGTTGCACAACGTGGTCGAGCAGGTATGCGCGCTGACGCCCACGCCGCTGATCCCGCTCACACTGGTTCAGCGCGCGCTGCGCGTGCCGAGCGTCGAGGTGCTGACCTACGCCCAAGCGCGCGAGCGTTTCGAGCGCGATTACCTGGTGGGCCTGCTCAAGCTCACCGACGGCAACGCGGCCGACGCCGCGCGCCTGGCCGACCGCAACCGCACCGAGTTTTACCGGCTGCTGCAGCGGCATGCGCTGACACCAGGGCAGTTTCGCGCCGAGCCGCCTGTCGCCGAGTAGAGACAGTCAAAAACCCGAGTCGAATCAAGCACTTGGGTGCGCTGAGGGCGGGGCGTGTCGCTGTGCGGCGACAAAAATCGGGGGTTTTCAGGGGGTTTGGACGTATCCCCACACCCCAAATCTCCCAAGGCCTTGATTCCAGGGCATTTTTTCGAACTGGCACGTGCGTTGCGCAGGAGAAGTGTCGCGGCTCTTTGATGAGCCGCTTTTCACTTCAGCAGGCCCCGCGTTTTGCCGATTGCACCGCCCTTTTTAAGCTTGAACGCTCAACCCATTCGCCAATTGGCGACATGGGCTGCGCTCGTTTTGGCGCTGCTGTTGAGCGCGCCCGCACAGGCCGCCGACTTCGGCTTTGACGATGTGGCCGAGCGCGCCCGCCGGCTCGCTGCGCAACCTCATGTGGCCGCCACAGTGGCGCTGCCCGCGGAGCTGAAACAGCTCGACTACGACCAGTACCGCGACATCCGCTTCAAGCCCGACCAGGCGTTGTGGCGCAAGGAGGGCTTGCCTTTTGAGTTGATGTTCTTCCACCTGGGCAAGTTCCAGACGCAGTCGGTGGCCATCAACGAAGTGGTGGGCGGCCAAGCGCGCCACATCGCCTTCGACCGGCAAAACTTCGACTACGGCAAGAACAAGCTCTCGCCGGAGCAAGACAAAAAGGCCTGGGGTGACCTCGGCTTTGCGGGTTTCCGCGTGCACTACGCGCTCAACAACCCGGCCTACCAAGATGAGCTGGTGGTGTTTCTCGGCGCGAGCTACTTCCGTGCGCTCGGCCGCGGCCAGCACTACGGCCTGTCGGCGCGCGGCCTCGGCATCGACACCGTGGGCGCTGAAGCCGGCAAAGGCGAAGAGTTCCCGCGCTTCACCGAGTTCTGGATCGAGCGGCCCACGGCACAGGCGACGACGCTCGTGATACACGCGCTGCTCGACTCGCCGCGTGCCACCGGGGCTTACCGTTTCACGCTGCGCCCTGGCGAGTCGACGGTGGTCGACGTGCAAGCCCGTTTGTTCTTGCGCGCCGGTGTGGCCACCCTCGGCCTGGCACCTCTGACCAGCATGTTCCAGCACGGCGAGAACCAGCCGCGTGTGAACGACTTTCGCCCCGAGGTGCACGACTCCGACGGCCTGATGGTGGCCACCGGCGAGGGGGAATGGCTGTGGCGCCCGCTCGTCAACCCGAAGCAGATGCTGGTGACCTCGTTTGCCATGCGCGAGCTGAAAGGTTTTGGCCTGATGCAACGCGACCGCACGCACGCCAACTACGAAGACACCGAAGCCCGCTACGAGCAGCGCCCGAGCGCCTGGGTCGAGCCGCTCGGCCACTGGGGCCCCGGCCGGGTCGAGCTGATGCAGCTGCCCACACCCGACGAGACCGACGACAACATCGTTGCCTATTGGGTGCCCGAGCGTGTGCCCACGCCGGGCCAGCCCATCAACTTCGCCTACCGGTTGCACCTGCAAGGCGACACCCAAACACGCCCGCCCACCGGCTGGACGGTGCAAACCCGCCGTGGCCACGGCTTTGTGGCGCGCGAGCAGGTGCGCGACCCGAACGAAGTGCAGTACGTGGTCGATTTTGACGGCCCCGCGCTGCGTGCCTTGCCTGCCGACGCGCGGGTCTTGGCCGTTGTCAGCGCCGGTGCCAACGCCCGCATCGTTGAGCGCAACGCTTACCGCAACGCCGTTAACGGCACCTGGCGCATGACCGTGCGCGCAACCCGCCTCCAGCCCACGCTACCCGCCGAGCTGCGAGCCTTTCTCCAAACCGGCGACCACGCCCTGACTGAAACATGGACCACCATCATTCCCTCCGAGTGACGAATGTCAGCCCCAGGTCTCGGCACGCCGAGCCCGCCCCCGAGGGGTCAAGGAACCTAGGGAGCGGCCCGTCAGTTCCTTGTGATTCCGCCACGCACGGGCCGAGCACCCCGCCGATGCTTCGCGGCAGCATGGTGGCAACACCCTGGCGCGGCTTCCTGCGCAGCCTGGGCGACATCGTGATGAACCGCCGCCCTGCGACGCGCGATGCGTCACAGGCCGCGCCCGCTGCGTGGGTGCAGGCCGCCAAAAACCGCCGCCGTGTGCTGCTGGCGCTGATCACGCTCTCGGCCGTGGGGGCCAGCACGCTGCTGGCCCAGGTGCTGCCGGCGTTTGACAACGCGGCGTTGCGCACCTTGCAGATCGCCTTGTATGCGCTGTTGTTTGCCTGGGTGTCGGCGGGCTTCTTCACCGCGATGATGGGCTTCTGGGTGCTGTGGCGCGGAGACGCGCACGCCATGTCGGCGGCGTCGGTCGGCCACGAACCGATTCACGTGAGCGCACGCACCGCCATCGTCATGCCCATCTGCAACGAGCAGGTGGCCACCGTGTTTGCCGGCCTGCGCGCCACCTGCGAGTCGCTCGCGGCCACCGGCGCATCAAGGTTGTTCGACGTCTACCTGCTGTCTGACACCAGCGACCCCGAAATCCGCGCTGCCGAACTGGCGGCTTGGGGCCAACTGCGCCACGAGTGCGGTTCAGCGGGGCGCATCTACTACCGCTGGCGCCAGCGCCGCACCAAGCGCAAGGCCGGCAACGTGGCCGACTTCTGCCGCCGCTTCGGCCGCAAATACCGCTACATGGTGGTGCTCGACGCCGACAGCGTGATGAGCGGCGACTGCCTGGTCAAGCTCGTGCGCCTGATGGAAGCCCACCCCAGCGCCGGCATCATGCAGACCGCGCCGCAGGCCTGCGGGCTCGACACCGTGCATGCCCGCTCGCAGCAGTTTTCGGGCCGCGTGACCGGGCGTTTGTTCACCGCCGGCATGCAGTACTGGCAGCTCGGCGAGTCGCATTACTGGGGCCACAACGCGATCATCCGCATTGAGCCCTTCATGAAACACTGCGCGCTCGCGCCGCTGCCAGGCCATGGTGGCTTGAGTGGCGAGCTGCTGTCGCACGACTTTGTCGAAGCCGCGCTGATGCGCCGCGCCGGCTACCACGTGTGGCTGGTGCACGACCTGCACGGCAGCTACGAACAACAACCGCCCAACCTGATGGAAGAGTTGCAACGCGACCGCCGCTGGTGCCAGGGCAACTTGCAAAACGCCCGCCTGATGGCCGAGCCCGGCCTGCACGGTGTGCACCGCGCGATGCTGTTCACGGGCATGCTGGCCTATCTGTCGGCGCCGTTGTGGCTGGTCTCGGTGTTGCTGGGCGCAGGGCTGTGGATTTTTGGCGGTGCGGTGGTAGGCGGTGAAGGCCGTGTGGTGCCGCTGGAGATCGCAGGTCTCTGGGCGGCCACGGTGTTGATGCTCGCGCTGCCGCGTGTGATGGGTGTGCTCGCCATCGTGATGACGGGCCAGCAGCACCGCTATGGCGGCACCTCGGCCCTGGTGCGAGGCGCGTTCCTTGAAGCCGGTTTGTCGCTGCTGCAGGCGCCCGTGCGCATGATGGCGCACACGGTGTTTGTGGTGGTGGCGCTCACCGGCCTGAAGCTTGACTGGAAGTCACCCCCGCGCGAAGCCAATGACATCGGGTGGGCTGACGCACTGCAGCGCTTTGGCCTGATCAGCTCGGTGGTGGCCGCCGTCGCGGTGCTGGTGTTGTGGCTGCACCCGCAGGCGAGCCTCTGGCTTGCGCCGATGGGCCTGCCGCTGTTGCTGGCCGTGCCGCTCACCGTGTTGACCAGTCGCTCAGCGCTGGGCCAGCGCTTGCTTGCCAACCGCTTGTTGGTCACCCCCGAAGAACACTCGGCACCGCGTGTGTTGCGCCGCGCCTGGGCGCACGCCCGCCGCGCCGCACCCGCACCGCAGTGGCTCGACACGCTGACTGACCCTTGGTTGTTTGACGTGGTGCGCGCCGCCATGGGCCCGCGCAACACCACCTGGGGCAGCCGCGGCAAGGCCCGCCGCTTGCTGGTGCGCGGCCTGCTGGTCGACCAGGACACCCAGCGCCTGAGCGCGACCGACCGCATGCGTTTGTTGAGCGAGCCACAAAGCATCGTGCGCGTGCGCGACCAGCTGGCGGCGAACACCCATTTGATGCGCGGCAGCTGGAGCGATGGAGTGGCGTGCGGGCAGTTGCGCGCGTGAGTGCGAACAGGGCTTCGATCCGCGAAGCGGGCCCTGTCCTGAGTCTGTCGAAGGGTCAGCCCGAGCGGGTGGGGCGTGTTGGAGAGCCATCGCATGCCACCAACCGTTAGGGCTGAGGTGTCGAAGCCCCCGTGCCCCCGCGGCGGCGGCGAAACGATTCCCGCACGCCGATGAGGATCAAAGCGGTGTTCATGATTCAACGATCCTGCGGGGCAATGCCGCGCAGCGTGGCAGCGAAAGCGGCGTGCGCTTGTGCGTCGACCGGGCGGTGTTTGACCTGGGTGCTGGCCGCGTACTGGCCCAGGTAGTTGCCACCCTTCCAGTCTCGCGCTGGCCGCACGGGCCGTTGACTGAAACCACCGCCGCAGTTGGGGCAGACGTTGCCGAGCAGCGTGTTCACGCAGTCGGCGCAGAAGCTGCACTCGAAGCTGCAGATCATGGCTTCGGTGCTGTCAGGGGGAAGTGGTTTGTTGCAGTGTTCGCAGCTGGGGCGCAGTTCGAGCATGGTCGTGTCCGGGGTGGTGATGCCTGCAACCATAGCCCCATCGCGCAGCACCTTCCCGCCCTTGCACGACAGAAAACGATCAGTTCCGCACGGCCGCCAACCCGGTCACGGCTTGGCGGGCGGCCTGCATCGCCTGCGTCACCACCCGCTGCTTCCACACCTCGGTGTCGGTGTAGAACGCATCGCGGAGCTGCCGCTTGATCGCCGGGCCGCGGGTGACCAGGTGCTCGGGG
>JBBRFR010000223.1:0-6749 GCA_038241485.1 Burkholderiales bacterium | reverse complement strand
CTCGACCTGGCACTGCACTGGCGCTACGGCCGCAAGGCGGCCCTGAATCCGTGGCACGCCGACACCCTGGAGTGGGCCAGCGGCACACCGCCGCTGTCGTACAACTTCGCCAGCCTGCCGCGCATCGCCACCTGCCACCCCTTGTGGGACGCACCCGATTTGCCCGAGACCATCGCCGCAGGTCAGCACGCCTTGCCGCAGGCCGCGCACCGCCGGCGCGAAACGCTCGGGGTGAACCCGGTGAGTGGCCGCGAGCGCGAGGTCATTCACCTGCCGGGCAATTCATGGTGGCCGCTGGTGGCGGGCGGGATGCTGGCACTGCTGTGCCTGGCTTTGTTGCTCAAGCTGTACCTGCCGGCGGTGGCGGTTGCGCTTGCCGCCGTGGCCGTGCTGCTGCGCTGGTCGTGGGAGAACGGCGCGCACCCCAGCGCCGCGGCCGGCGAGGCGCACGACCTGCCGCAGGGCCAGAAGCTGCACTCGCGCACCTTCGACGGCCCGGGCCTGTGGGGCATGGGGCTGACGATGCTGGCCGACGCTGCGCTGTACGCCTCGTTGCTGTTTGGCTGGCTGTACCTGTGGACGGTGGTGCCGGGCGGCCAACCGCCCGCGGCGTCGCCGCTCGGGACCTGGCCGCTGGCGGCGGTGACCACGCTGTTTGGCGCCGGGCTGTGGACGCTGCGCCGCGCCGTGCGGCGCTTGCGCGCCGGCAGTGACGTGGGCCTTCACACCCATCTGTGGTGGGCCACCGGCCTGGGGGTGGCGGGCTGTGCGGGGCTGCTGTGGGTGCTGGCCCATGCGGCGCTGCAGCCCACGCTGCGCGCGCATGACGCGGTGCTCAGCTTCACGCTGCTTTTTCTGCTGCTGCACGGAGCGCTGGCCTCGGTGCTGGCGGCCTTGCAGGCCTTGCGTGTGCATCGAGGCCACGTGCGCTTGTCGGCGCCCTACGAGCCCGGGGTGGTGGCCCTGCTGTGGCAGTTCTGCACCGTCGCCACCGCCTTGGCCTGGGCGCTGATGGCGCTGTTGCCGATGGCGTTTGCAGGGCCGCCATGAAGCCGCAGACCGACACAACCGGGCCGGGGCCCGAACGGGCGGCAGGTGTGGCGGGGCACGCCTGGCACCTCGTGGTCGGGCTCACGCTGTGGTTCGTCTGGTTCTGCGCCACCTATGGCGGCGTGGCCGTGGCTTGCGCGGTGGCACCACCGTCGCCTGCCCTCGGGCCGATGAACTGGCTCAACGCCACGGTGCTGCTGCTGGCCGTCGCCTGCACCTGCGCGTTCGGCCTCGCCGCCTGGGTCAGCGCGCGCGCGGCGCGGCGTGTGCCCGCGGGCGCGGCCGGCGCGGGCCCGCGCTTCATCGCTCGCTCGGGCTCGGCGCTCTACGCCACCGCGGCGCTGTCCACGGTCTTGGTGGCCTTGCCGGCGGTGCTGCTGGCGCCTTGTGTATGAAATCTGGGGCCCGCACCAACGGCCGGGCGCCGTGGGCCTGCGCGCTGCTGATGGCGGCGTGGCCTGGGGTGAGCTTTGCGCACAGCGACCTGTCGCATTCGGGCGGCTTCGAGCAGGCGCCCGTGTGGTTCGCGCAGGCCGTGTTCGCAGTCGCCTGGCTGGGCTACGGGGCAGGCGCCCTGGCGCACCGGCCCCGCAGCGGGCCGTGCCTGGCGTTCCAACTGGCGATGTTGATCGCCGGGCTGGCCCTGTTCGGGCCATTGGATGAGCTGGCCGAGCGCAACACGGCGTGGCACATGGGGCAGCACATGCTGTTGATCGTGGTGGTGGCGCCGCTGCTGGTGCTGGCGCGGCCGCTGCCGCAATGGCGCGCGGTGCTGGGCCCGCGCGCCGACGCGGTGTGGCGCCCGCTGCACCGGCTGAGCCGCCGACCCATGGTGTGTGCGCTGCTGCACGCCGCGGCCATCTGGTTCTGGCATGCGCCGGGGCCTTACATCGCCGCCGTGCAGACGCCGCTGTGGCATGTGCTGGAACACGCCAGCTTTTTGTGGAGCGGCTGGCTGTTCTGGTGGTCGGTGCTGCGCCCCGGCCGCTTGGGCGCGCTGCCGGCCGCGGGTGCGTTGCTGTTCACCGTCATGCACACGGGCCTGCTGGGCGCGCTGCTGAGCTTTGCCAACGTGCCGCTGTACAGCACCGGCGTGACGGCGTTGGCCGACCAGCAACTGGCCGGGCTGGTGATGTGGGTCCCGGGCGGGTCGGTCTATCTGCTGGCCGTGGTGTGGGCCGCCTGGCACGCGCTGGCGTCGCAGGAGGCGCCGCCCGCTGCCCACCCCCTCAGCGCGTCGATAGCACCCAGGCAATGACACTGAGGTGATCACAAGAAGGGCTTGCGCACCTCAACGCCGGCCTTCGACACGCCAGATCACGTTGCCCACATCGTCGGCCACCAGCAGCGCGCCTTTGCTGTCGAGCGCCACACCCACCGGGCGGCCCAGGGCCTTGCCCTCGTCGTCGAGGAACCCGGTCAACACATCGACCGGCGGCCCGCTCGGCTGAGCGCCGGCGAAGGGCACGTAAATCACCTTGTAGCCGCTTTGGGGCTTGCGGTTCCACGAGCCGTGCTGGCCGACGAACATGCCGCTGGCGGCGAAAGGCCCGCCCAAGGTGCTGCCCTGCGCCGAGGCCAGTCCCAACGACGCGGTGTGATTGCCCAGCGCGTAGTCGGGCTTGATGGCGCTGGCCACCAGGTCGGGGCGCGCTGGCTCGGGCCGGGTGTCCACGTTCTGGCCGTAGTAGCTGTAGGGCCATCCGTAGAAGGCGCTGTCGCGCACCGAGGTCATGTAGTCGGGCACCAGGTCGGAGCCGAGCTCGTCGCGTTCGTTGACCGAGGTCCACAGCGTGTTGCCGTGCCAGGCCATGCCCACCGGGTTGCGCAGCCCGCTGGCGAAGATGCGGCCGGTGCCGCTGGCGCGGTCGAACTCCCAGATCGCCGCGCGCCCGGCCTCCAACTTCATGCCGTGCTCGGCGACGTTGCTGTTCGAGCCGACCGAGACGTACAGGCGGCTGCCGTCGGCGCTGGCCAGCAGGCCCTTGGTCCAGTGGTGGTTCAACGGCCCGCCGGGCAACTCGGCCACCTTCGTCACCGGCCCGCTGGCGCGCGTGTCACCGTCTTGGTACGGCACCTTGACCAGTGCATCGGTGTTGGCGATGAACAGCTCGCTGCCGACCAGCGCCATGCCGAAGGGCGAGTTCAGGTTGTCGAGGAACACCGAGCGCACCTCGGCGGCGCCGTCACCGTCGGCATCGCGCAGCAAAGTGATGCGGTTGGCGCTGGCCACGGCCGCGCCAGCGCGCTTCATCACCAGGCCCATGACCCAGCCCTTGATGCCGAGAAGCTCCTTGCGCAGGGGGCGAGCGGGCGCGTTGGTCTCGGCGACCAGCACATCGCCGTTGGGTAACACGTAGACCCACCGCGGGTGGTCAAGCTGGCCGGCGAACAGGCGCACCGAGGTGCCTGCGGCTGCCACCGGCATCTTGCCTTCGGGCCAGGGCTTGGCCGGCGCGATGTTGATGGTCGGCACGAGTGTCGTCACCGGCGCCGGCAGTTTCGGGTCGGGCCCGTACCCCTGGGCCGTTGGCAGCTTGGCCGATTCGCCACAGGCGCACAGCAGCGTCGCTGCGATGACCGGCATCAGCGAACGCGAGACCTTGTATGGGGCCATGAAAATCATCACTTCGCTCCTTTCCATGGGTTCTGCCGACTGCATGTCAGCCGATGCGCACGCCAGCTTGTATCTCGCAGGGGGTGCCGGGTCTGTGCGGTGTCGCACCCATCGCGAAGAGCCCTGGCTCGGCAAACGGCCGATGCGTTTCCCGGGACGAGCGCGGCTCGGAGATGTACAAACGGGGAGTTGAACGCGCACGCCGCCTGCTTCTGCGCCGCCAGGCCCGAAGCCGAGATGACCAAGGGCCGGGTTGCGTTCTGCAAGGGCGTGGGGGTCGAGGCATGAGGAGCATCACATGAGCAAGCGCAAGCCCGTCATCGAGTTCGACGTTGCCGTGATCGGCGCTGGCCAAGCCGGACCGAACCTGGCCATGACGCTGGCTGGGCGCGGTGAGAAGGTGGCCTTGATCGAAGGGGGGCTGGTCGGCGGCTCGTGCGTCAATCACGGTTGCACGCCGACCAAAACCCTGCGCAAAAGCGCGCGGGTTGCGCACCTGGCGCGTCGTGCGCTCGACTTCGGCATCCAGGCCGGGAAGGTCGAAATCGACTTCGCGGCCGCGATGGGGCGGATGCAGCAGCGGGTCGATGAGTCGCGCGCGGGGCTGGAAAAATCGATCACCGGGCAGGACGGCCTGACCTTGCTGCGAGGCTGGGGCGCCTTTGCGGGCCGAGCCGGTGACCGGTTCGAGCTGACCGCCGGTGACCAGGCGCTGCGGGCGGCGCGGGTCTTCCTCAACACCGGCACCCGCGCGTTCATCCCGCCGCTGCCGGGCATCGATGACGTGCCGCACCTGGACAACGTCAGCCTGCTCCAGCTGCGCGAGCGCCCGCGCCATCTGGTCATCATCGGCGGCAGTTACATCGGTCTCGAAATGGGGCAGATCTTTCGCCGGCTCGGCAGCGAAGTCACCGTGATCGAAGCCAGCCCGCGCATCACCGGCCGCGAAAACGAGGCGGTCTCGAAGGCCCTGACCGAAATGCTGCAGGCAGAGGGCATCCGCTTCCACACGGGCAACGAGATCGAGCGGGTGGCAAAGCGTTCAGATGCCGGGGTCACCGTGACGGTGGGTGGGCAGCGGGTCGAGGGCTCGCACCTGCTGGTGGCCACCGGGCGCAGCCCGAACACCGAGCGCCTCAACCTGGCAGCGGTCGGAGTCGAGACCGACAAGCGCGGCTTCGTGCCCACCAACGGCAAGCTGGAAACCAATGTGCCGGGCATCTGGGCGGTCGGTGACATCAACAAGCGCGGCGCCTTCACCCACACCAGCTACCAAGACGGCCAGATCGTGCTGGCCAATCTCAAGGGCGGCGCACGTTCTGCCGACGGCCGCGTCTCGAGCTACGCGATGTTCACCGACCCGCCACTGGGCCGGGTCGGCCTGTCGCAGGCGCAGGCGCGAGAGTCGGGCCGCGCCACGCTGGTGGCGAATTTCCAGATGAGCGACGTCAGCCGGGCCAAGGAGGAGAGCGAGACCGCGGGCTTGATGCAGATCCTGGTCGACGCGCAAAGCGAAGAGATCGTCGGTGCGTCGCTGCTGGGGTTCGGCTGCGACGAGGTGATCCAGGTGATCAGCAATTTCATGGCCACCGGCGCGCGCTACCAGGTGCTGCGCGATGCCTTGCCGATCCACCCCACGGTCGCCGAATTCCTGCCCTTCCTGCTGGACAAGCTTGAGCCGCTGACATAGCGCCGCCCGGCTTTGCTGGCTGGCCGCACACGGGCGGCGAGCCCATCGGGTGACACGCCCGACAAAAGGGCGCTTGTCCTACAGACGCCAACCGTGCGTTGGTAGACCCTTTCGTTTTCATGTCCCCGGGCAAAGCCTGGGGCGCACTCTCACTGAGGAGACCTCCCATGACAGCGCCCACACATCCTTCCCGCCAGGCTCTGTGGAACGACATCAAGGACTGCAAGTTTGCGATGTTCACCACGCGCCACGCCAACGGTCATCTGCATTCGCGGCCGATGACGATGCAGAACACGACGCTTAACGCCGACGAAAGCCTCTGGTTTTTCATGTCCAGAAAGAGCGACCCCGTTGCCGAACTCGCCGCCGAGCCCTCGGTCAACGTCGCCTACTCGCCCCCAGGCGACGCCTGCTGGATCTCGGTCACCGGCACGGCGCTGGTCGTCGAGGGTGGCGACAAGGCGAAGTCCTTGTGGAACCAATCAGCCGAGGCCTGGTTTTCCGGTGGCCCGACCGACCCTGATCTCGCCGTCGTCCAGGTGCGCATCGTCCATGTGAACGAATGGGGGGCTGGCACCGACCCCGATTCCCGGCCGGCGCTGCGCAGCGAGGACGTCGGCTTGCGCCCGCCCAATCACCTGCCGACCCAGACCACGCCGGCGAGCGAGAACGCGGCCTTGCTGTTCGAACGATCCTGAGCCTCACGCGCCGCGCCGGTCTGGCGCGGCATCCACGCCAGACCGGCGTCCATTTCCGCGCTCTGCGCGCCCGAGAGAACTCCATGAGCACCACGAGACGCATTGCAGCAGGCAGCCCCTTTCCGACGATGACCTGGCCACTGGCCGGTGGAGGCGACCTCACGCTGGCCGGCGACAAGGGCTGGCGCCTGCTCGTCGTCTACCGCGGCAAGCACTGCCCGCTCTGCAAGAAGTACCTCGCGACCCTGAACGACAAGCTGCAGGAATTTGAAACGGCCGGCATCAAGGTCGCCGCGGTTTCTGCTGATCCGCGCGAGAAGGCCGAGACCGAGGCCAAGGAAGAAGGCTGGCGCTTCCCTGTGGCATACGACATGAGCCTCGAGCAGATGCGCGAACTCGGCCTCTACATCTCCGACCCGCGGTCGCCGCAGGAGACCGACCGGCCCTTCGCCGAACCCGCGACCTTCGCGATCAACCCCGACGGCAAGGTTCAGGTCGTCGACATCTCGAATGCGCCGTTTTCGCGGCCAGACCTCGCGTCACTGCTGTCCGGGTTGAAGTTCATCCAGGAAAAGCAGTACCCGGTTCGGGGCACCAAGGTCTGAGAGGGTGAGAGTTTTTTGGTTTGCGCACCACCCCCCCGTTTCGCCCTGAGGTATCGAAGGGCAGCGCGGTGCACATTCGCTGCCCTTCG
>JBBRFR010000222.1:0-6817 GCA_038241485.1 Burkholderiales bacterium | reverse complement strand
GCCGTACTCTTCGGCGCCCAGGCGGAAGGTCAGAAACTCGCTGCCCGACTGGGCGGCCAATGCGGCGCGTGCGGCCTCGTGGCGGGCGACGTGGGCGGCTTCGTGAACCATGTCCATTTGAAATCCTCTTGAAGGAAGGGGTGCCTGAGGGCAGTGCTGATCAAACTATCGACTTTTCGCCCGTGAACTGAAGGGCGAATGTGTGCGCAAGGAGCGGGTTCTTTCGAGGCTTTGTGCCAGGTCCCCTTGGCCCCTCCCTTGGTGTGTCAGGCGCTGGTTTGCAGCTTGAAGACCGACACCACCTGGGCCAGGCGCGTGGCCTGTTCCTTGAGCGACTCGGCGGCGGCGGCACTTTCTTCCACCAGTGCGGCGTTTTGCTGCGTCATCTGATCGAGCTCGCTGACGGAGCTGTTGACCTGGCCGATGCCGGTCGACTGCTCGGCTGAGGCGGTGGTGATCTCGCCAATGATGTCGGACACCCGCTGCACCGAGCCCACGATCTCGCTCATGGTGGCGCCGGCATCGGCCACCAGGCGCGAGCCCGCTTCGACCCGCTCGACGCTCGCGCCGATCAGGCCCTTGATCTCTTTGGCGGCCTGCGCCGAGCGCTGCGCCAGGCTGCGCACCTCGGCGGCCACCACGGCAAAGCCGCGGCCTTGTTCGCCGGCACGCGCCGCTTCCACGGCCGCGTTGAGCGCCAAGATGTTGGTCTGGAAGGCGATGCCGTCGATCACACCGATGATGTCGCTGATCTTCTTGGAGCTGGTGTTGATCTCGTTCATGGTGGTGACCACCTGCGAGACCACGCTGCCGCCACGGGCCGCCACGTTGGCGGCTGAAGCAGCGAGCTGGTTGGCCTGGTGAGCCGAGTCAGCGCTGTGTTTCACGGTGCCGGTGAGCTGCTCCATCGAGCTGGCGGCGCGCTGCAGGTTGCTTGCAGTCTGCTCGGTGCGTTGACTCAGGTCTTGGTTGCCAATGGCGATCTCGGAGCTGGCCGACTGGATCGACGACGACGATTGCAGCACCGTGAGCAGTGAGCCGCTGAGCTGGCGCGTCATCGCGCTGAGCGAGCGCATCAGGTCGCCCACTTCGTCGTCGCGTGTGGTTTGTGCATCGGCGCACAGGTTGCCGGCGGCCACCTCGGTGGCCACGCCCACGGCGCGGCGCAGGTCGGTGATCACCTTGCGCTGCATCCACCAGGCCGCGCCCACAGCGGCGGCGCAGCTGGCCAGGCCCAGCAGCCCCAGCAGCACGCTGCGCTGGCGTGAGCGCGTGGCGGCGGCATCGATGGTTTCAGTCGACACGGCTTCCATCTTGGCTGTCAGCCCACCGAGCGCGGTGGTTACCGCGGAGAAGGTGGCATCGGCGCCCTGCATGGCGGCGATGCCGGTGTTGGGGTCGACGGTTGAGAGGTCGATCGCCGAGTCGGCCTGTTTGCCGTATTGGTCGATCTGCTGGCCGAGCGCGGCCACGCCGGCGCTGAACTCGGCGTTGGCCACACCCGTTTCGGCCAGGCTGGCCAGCGTGCGCTTGAGCCCCGCGAGTTGGTTGCCCAACGAGACCCGGAAGGCCTTGACCTTGGGCTCGTCCAGCGAGTTGATCAGCGCCACCGTCTTGTAGGCGCTCGCATGCACCTGGGCAAACTGGTCTTGCGCACTGGTGATGGTGCGAAAGCTTTCCATGTCGGTCTTGAACGACGTGTGGCTTTCGGTGGCGGTGCGGTTTTGCAGCACCGTGTTCACGGTGGCGATAGACAGCACCACGGCCGCCGTCAACAGCGGGGCCAGCAGGAGCTTGGTGCCGAGATTCATGAGCGGTCCTTCGAAAACAAAAAGGCAGAAGGGGACAAGGGGCCCCTGGTTATCGGCAGCCCGTGGGCGCTCGTGTAGGCCATTTTGTGCAGCGGACCCTGGTGCACGATCGGTGCAAAAGCCGGTGCCCAGGCGCGTTGTTCGGGGCACTCCCCAAAGCACAACGGCCCGTGATCTCTCTCGGGCCGTTGGGGCTTGGCGCTCGGGTCTGCGATCAGAAGCTTTCCCAGTCGTCGGTGCCGGTGGCGGCGGGCGCTGGCGCAGGTGCCGGGCGCGGCGCAGCGGCCACCGCAGCGGGCGCAACGGCCGCTGCCGGCGCGGGCGCGGGTTTGGCCATGGCCTTATGCGGCATGCGGGTCACGTTGGTGGCGCGGTTCGGCGAGCGGCGTTCCACCCTCGAGGCAGAGGCCACCGGGCGCGGCACATCGTGGTTGCCCAGTTTGAACACGGCCACCGCGCTCACCAGGTGCTGGGCCTGGACCTTCAGGCTCTCGGCGGCGGCAGCACTTTCTTCCACCAGCGCGGCGTTTTGCTGCGTGGCCTGGTCCATCTGCGTGACGGCTTCGCCCACCTGGGCCACACCGGCCGATTGTTCGGTGCTGGCCGCGCTGATCTCGCCCATGATGTCGGTCACGCGCTTGATCGAGGTCACCACTTCTTGCATCGTCGCGCCGGCCTGGTCGACCAGGGCCGTGCCTTGTTCCACCCGCTCGACGCTGGTGGAGATGAGGTTCTTGATCTCTTTGGCCGCATCGGCCGAGCGCTGCGCCAGGCTGCGCACTTCGCTGGCCACCACGGCGAAGCCGCGGCCTTGTTCGCCGGCACGGGCTGCTTCCACTGCAGCGTTCAGCGCGAGGATGTTGGTCTGGAAGGCAATGCCATCGATCACGCTGATGATGTCTGCGATGCGTTTGGACGAATCGTTGATGCCCTTCATGGTGTCGACCACGCGGCTGACCACCTCGCCGCCCGAGACGGCCACGGTCGAGGCGCTCATGGCGAGCTGGTTGGCCTGGCGCGCGTTGTCGGCGTTTTGTTTGACGGTGCTGGCCAGCTCTTCCATCGAGGCGGCGGTTTGTTCCAGCGCGCTGGCCTGCTCTTCAGTGCGGCCGCTCAGGTCGTTGTTGCCTTGCGCGATCTCGGCGCTGGCCGTGGCCACGCCTTCGGCGTTCTGGCGCACGCCGGCCACGATGCCACGCAGGTTGAGCTGCATCTTGCCCATGGCGTGGAGCAGGCGGCCCATTTCGTCTTGGCGCTCGACCACCAGGTTCTGACTCAGGTCGCCCTCGGCCATGCTGTCGGCTTGGGCCATGGCCTGCGCCGCGGCGCGGGCCAGGTCGCGTGAAACGAACCAACCAATGCCCAGGCCCAGGGCGACCATCACCCCCAGGCTCGCCAGCAGAGCGATGCGCGCGCCTTTGTAGAGGGTGTTGGCGGTGTTGCTGGCGGCTTTGACGCCGGCATGGTTGAACTCGACCAGTTTTTCGAGTGCGTCGTCAACTTCCTTGTAGGCCGTGGCGCCCTGGCCGGCGAGAGAGGCCTTGGCTGCGGTCAAGTTGCCTTCGTTGAGCAAGCGCAGCAGCTCGGGCGCCATGCCCTGGTAGGTGACCCAGGCGGTGTTGAAGCGGTCGTACAGCGCCTTCTCTTCGGGGCTGTTGATCAGCTTGGCGTAGGTGGCTTTGTAGTTCTCGATCTCGGCTTCGATCTGTTTCAGGTCGGCCTCACCTGCCTTGTTGGCTTCAGCGCCCTCGTTGAGCATCAGCTTGAGGCGTGCGCCTCGGTAGGTGGGCAGTTCTGCGTTGATGGCGTCCACGGCCTTCAGGCTCGGAATCCAGTGTTTCGCCATTTGATTTGACTGGTCGTTCACGGCCGAGAGCCGCTGGATCGACAGCAGGCTTTGCCCGGCGGCGATCAGCAAGACCAGGGCGAAGCCGCCCAGCAGCTTGGTGCGGATGTTCAGGTTCTGGAAGTTCATTCGAATGTGTCCTGATGGAAGGCGAGGCTCAGAAGGTTTCCCAGTCGTCGTTGTGCGCAACGGCGGTGACTTGCTTGGCGGGGGCAGGGCTTGGGGCTGGGGTGGCACGCTGGGGTGCGGGCTGCGCCTGAGCCGCCGCGGCCTTGGGGGCTGGCATGGGCTTGGGTGCTGCCGCCGCGGGCCGCGGTGCGGGGGGCGGGGCGGGCATGCGGGCCGGTGCGGCAGTCGCCACCGGCGCGTCTGCTGACAGGCGGAAGGTGCCCATCACCTGGGCCAGGCTGCTGGCTTGTTGTTTGAGGCTTTCGGCGGCGGCGGCCGACTCTTCCACCAACGCGGCGTTTTGCTGCGTCATCTGGTCGAGCTGGGTCACGGCGGCGTTGACCTGGCCGATGCCGTCGCTTTGCTCTGACGATGCGGCGGTGATCTCGCCAATGATGTCGGACACACGCTGCACACTGCTCACGATCGCGGTCATGGTGGTGCCGGCTTCGGCCACCAGGCGCGAGCCGGTTTCGACCTTGTCGACGCTCGCCCCGATCAGGCCCTTGATCTCTTTGGCGGCTTCGGCCGAGCGGCCTGCCAGGCTGCGCACTTCGCTGGCCACCACCGCAAAACCGCGGCCTTGTTCGCCGGCACGCGCCGCTTCTACGGCAGCGTTGAGCGCGAGGATGTTGGTCTGGAAGGCGATGCCATCGATCACGCCGATGATGTCGCTGATCTTCTTGCTGCTGGCGTTGATCTCGTCCATGGTGGTCACCACCTGCGAGACCACGCTGCCACCGCGTGCGGCCACCTCGGCGGCCGAGGCTGCGAGCTGGTTGGCCTGGCGGGCCGAGTCGGCGCTTTGTTTGACGGTGCCGGTCAGCTGCTCCATCGACGAGGCGGTCTGTTGCAGGTTGGAAGCGGTTTGTTCGGTGCGTTGGCTAAGGTCTTGGTTGCCGGTGGCGATCTCGGCCGAGGCGGTCGAGATGCCGTCGGTGGCGCTGCGCACCTGGGTCACCACCTGGTGCAAAGAGCATTGCATCTCAGACAGCGCGCGCAGCAGGTCGCCCAGCTCGTCGCGGCGGGTCGAGTCGAGCCGCTGCGACAGGTTGTTGGAGGCGATCACCCGGGCGGCGTTGACGGCTTCACCGATCGGCCCGGTCACCGAGCGGGTGATCACGTAGGCCATGACGCCGCCCACCACCAGGCTGGCCAGTGTCAGCACGATGAGCACGCTCTTGGCCATGGTGAGGCTGCCACGCAGCGCTTCGTTCTGGCTGTCGGCCGCCCGGCGCTCGTGGGCTTGCAGGTCGCCCATGGCGCCCAGGTACACCTTCGACGCGGGCAGCAGCTGCTCGGTGAGCAGCTTCTCGGCGGCGAAGGGGTCGGCGTTTTTGACGTGTTCGTTGAGCTGGGTGCGCAAGGCCACATAGGCATCGCGGCGCTGGGCGATGGTGCCCATCAGCGCGCGGGCGCCGTCGTTGCCGGCGCTGCCTTCCAGCTGCTTTTGCAGTTGAGAGATCTCTATCGAGGTCTCTTTCAACAGCGGGCCGAAGTAGGCCTCGACGTCGGTCTGGCCCACGGCCTTGGCGATGGCCAGGGTGCGCGTCAGGTTGAGTTGCGTCTTGCTTTGCCACTCGTCGACCGTGTTGGCGCGTTGCTGGCTGATCTCGGCGGCCGCCATGGCGGCCGAGGTGCGCTGCATCACAACATAGGCCACGCCCACCATCATGAGCAGCAGGGCGAGTACGGCGCCGAAGCCGAGGCTCAGGCGCGTGCCGATCTTGAGGTTGTTGAGGCTCATGCGGGGGCTCGTTTCGTGAACTGGATCTTGGTGATGGCTGTGACGCGAAACGTGCAGTTTTGCTGTGCGGCGAGGTGGGCGGTTTGCGGGGCCAGGGTCAGTGCCGCGAGCGCCGCACCAGGCTGCCCACGTCGAGAATCAGTGCCACGCGGCCGTCACCCATGATGGTGGCGCCCGACACGTCGTTGACCTTGCGGTAGTTGGCTTCCAGGTTTTTCACCACCACCTGCTGCTGGCCCAGAAGCTCATCGACCAGCAGGGCGATGCGCCCGCCCTCGGCTTCCACGACCACCATGATCCCGCTCACGTGCTCGAAGTCGAAACGCGGCACGTTGAACACCCGCTCCATCTCCAGCACCGGCATGTATTCGTCGCGCACTTCGACCACGCGGCCGCTGCCGCCGATGGTCTTGACCATGTCGGGCTGCACCTGGAACGACTCAACGACCGAGCTCAGCGGGAGGATGTAAACCTCTTCGCCCACACCCACCGACATGCCGTCCATGATGGCCAGCGTGAGCGGCAAGCGCACCGAGACGCGCATGCCGTAGCCTTCGGCGGAGTCGATGTCGACCGTGCCGCCCAGTCCGGCGATGTTCTTCTTCACCACATCCATGCCGACACCACGGCCCGACACGTCGGTCACCACGTCGGCGGTCGAGAAGCCGGGCGCGAAGATCAGGCTCCACACGTCTTGATCCGTCATCGAATCGGGGGCGTGGATGCCGCGCTCGCGGGCTTTCTTCAGCAGTTTTTCGCGCGACAGGCCACGGCCGTCGTCGCGCACCTCGATCACGATGGAGCCGCCCTGGTGCGACGCGCTCAGAGTGATGGTGCCGGTTTCGGGCTTGCCCTTGGCCAGGCGCTCGGCCGGGGTTTCGATGCCGTGGTCGCAGCTGTTGCGCACCAGGTGCGTCAGCGGGTCGGTGATCTTTTCCACCAGGCCCTTGTCGAGTTCGGTGGCTTCACCGAGCGTCACGAAGTCGACCTTCTTGCCGAGCTTGGCGGCCAGGTCGCGCAGCATGCGCGGGAACCTGTTGAACACCAGCGACATCGGAATCATCCGGATCGACATCACCGCTTCCTGAAGATCGCGGGTGTTGCGTTCCAGGTCGGCCAGGCCCGCGGCGAGTTGCTGGAACAGTGTGGGGTCCAGGCCTTGGGTGTTTTGCGCCAGCATCGCCTGGGTGATGACGAGTTCGCCGACCAGGTTGATGAGTTGGTCGACTTTTTCCACCGACACGC
>JBBRFR010000221.1:0-6868 GCA_038241485.1 Burkholderiales bacterium | reverse complement strand
GGCTTTGATCTGGCGGTGCCGGTCGGTGTATTCACCGGGCTGGCAGTGTTCATCCCCTACCTCGGGTTTGGTCTGGGCATGTTGTTGGCAGTGCTGGCCGGTGTGTTGCAGTTCGCGAGCTGGTATGGGCTGGTGGCGGTGGCGGTGGTGTATGGCCTTGGGCAAGTGCTCGAGAGTTTCTTCCTCACGCCCCGCCTGGTTGGTGAGCGCATCGGCATCAACCCGCTGACGGTGATTTTTGCGCTGCTGGCCTTTGGCCACTTGGCCGGTTTTGTGGGCGTGCTGATCGCCTTGCCGGTGTGCGCCGTGCTGGTGGTGGCGGCCGGTCGCGCGCACACGCTGTACGTCGAGAGCAAGCTGTACCGCGGATGAGACAGATCCCCCTGGCCATCGGCAACGAGCCGCTGCGCTCATTCGAGAGCTTCGTCGCCGGCCCCAATGCGCCGGCGGTGGCGCATTTGCGCGGGGTGATCCAGCAAGCCGCACCGGTCTACCTGTGGGGCCCGTCGGGTGTCGGCAAGACGCACTTGCTGCATGCCTTGGCCAGCCATGTGCAGCAGCTGGGTGGGCGGGCCAGCTGGTTCAGCGCTTCCGAGCCGGCACCGTGGCAGTTTGAAGAAAGCGACATGCTGATCGTGTTCGACGATTGCGACCGCTTCGACGAGGCCCAGCAGCACGCCGCCTTCGCACTCTTTGTCGAAGCCACCACCCATGGCATCCCGGTGGCGGCCGCGGGCCATGTGCCGCCGGTCGACTTGCCGTTGCGCGACGACCTGCGCAGCCGCCTCGGCTGGGGCCATGTGTTTGCCCTGTCTCCACTGACCGAGCCCGAAGCCCGCGCCGCGCTGCGCCGTGAGGCCGACCGCCGCGGGCTGTTTTTGTCTGACGATGTGATGGACTACTTGTTGACCCGCTTTGCGCGCGACCTCAAGCACCTGATGTCGGTGCTCGACCGGCTCGACGAATTTGCCCTGGTGCACAAGCGCGCGATCACCGTGCCTTTGCTCAAGCAGATGCTGGCCGAAGAAAAGGGGGGGGCATGACACGGGCCGAGCGCCGGGCCGCTCCCAAGCCGGCCCGCATCCCCCTGGGGGATCGTGAGCGGTACGCCGCGAACGAGGGGTCGTCATGAACCTGTGTTTGTTCGACCTCGACGACACGCTGCTGCCGCTCGACTCCGACCACGCCTGGGGCCAGTTCGTGGCGCGCCAGGGTTGGGTCGACGCCGCCGCGTTTGCGCGCCACAACGACCTGTTTTACGAGCAGTACAAAGCCGGCACGCTCGACATCCACGCCTACATCGAGTTCGCCACCCGCCCTTGGCGCGACAAGCCAGCGGGCGAGATGCAGGCGGCCCACGCCCGTTTCATGCACGAGGCCATCACGCCGCTGCACCCGGCGGCCGAAAGCCTGGTGCGCCACCACCAGAGCCAGGGTGACCTGGTGGCCATCGTGACGGCCACCAATGAGTTTGTCACCGCACCCATCGCCCAGGCCTTCGGCGTGAGCCATCTGCTAGCCGTCCAACTCGAAAAGGGCCCGGCGGGTAACATCACGGGCCGAATTGATGGGACCCCGTCGTTTCGAGAAGGCAAGACGGTACGCACCCAGCAGTGGCTGCAAAGCCTGGGCCACCGGCTGCAGGACTTCGAGCGCATCAGCGTCTACAGCGATTCGGCAAACGATCTGCCCCTGCTCGAACTGGCAAGCGACCCCGTGGCAACCAACCCTTCTGCTCCGCTCGAAGCGATTGCCCGCGAGCGGGGCTGGCGCATTCTTCAGCTGTTCACCTGATGATCAAAAAGTTCATAGACAAACTGCTGGGCAAGACCAGCTCCGGCAAGCCGGCCATCCCCAAAGGCAAGCGCGTCGAGGTACCGCTCGCCGAGCACAACATCGACCTCAAGCTGGTCGATGAAAATGCCATCCGCGTCGTCAAGACCCTGGCCGACGCCGGCTACGAGGCCTACATCGTGGGTGGCGCCGTGCGTGACCTGCTGGTCGGCCTGCGCCCCAAAGACTTCGACGTGGCCACCAACGCCACGCCCGAGCAAGTCAAGGGCCTGTTCCGCCGCGCTTTCATCATCGGCCGGCGCTTTCGCATCGTGCACGTGGTGTACGGGCGGGGGCGCGAACATGAAGTGATTGAGGTGTCGACCTTCCGAGCGGTGATGGACTCGGCCGCCGCCGACCAAGTGGCCGGCAACGAAAAGACGTCAAAGGGCGAGCTCGCCGGCAAGACCCACGTGGTCGACGCGGCCGGCCGTGTGCTGCGCGACAACGTGTGGGGCCCGCAGATTGAAGACGCGGCGCGGCGCGATTTCACCGTCAACGCGATGTACTACGACCCGCAAAAGCAGATCGTGGTCGACTACCACGGTGGCATCAAAGACGCCAAGAAGAAGGTGCTGCGCATGATCGGCGACCCGGTCACGCGCTACCGCGAAGACCCGGTGCGAATCATCCGCGTGATCCGTTTTGCGGCCAAGCTGGGCTTCTCGATCGATCCCAAGACGCGTTCGCCGATCCAGGAGATGGCTGCGCTGTTGGAGAGCGTGCCCGCTTCGCGCACCTTCGACGAGATGATCAAGTTGCTGCAGACCGGCCACGCGCTCTCCAGCATCGAAGAGCTTCGCAAGCAAGGGCTGGTGGGTGCGCGCACTGGCGTGTTCCCCATCCTCGATGTGGTGCTCGACGACGCCAAGAAGCACCCCGAGCGTGCCAAGTTCGTGCAGCTTGCCCTGGGCGACACCGACCGCCGTGTCGGCGAAGGCAAGCCGGTGGCGCCAAGCTTCATGCTGGCTTGCATGCTGTGGCACGACGTGCTCGACGGCTGGGGCAAGCTCAAGAAGCGCGGCGAAGCGCCAATCCCCGCGTTGCAGCAGGCGGTGGATTCAGTGTTCGATGCGCGCATCGGCGACATCTCCGGCCGCGGCAAGCTGGGCGCCGACATGCGCGAGATCTGGCTGATGCAAACCCGTTTCGAACGCCGCACCGGGCAGGGCCCCTTGACCCTGGTGGAGCAGCCGCGCTTCCGTGCCGGCTTCGACTTCCTGCGCTTGCGCGCCGATGCCGGCGAGATCGACGCCGAGTTGGGCGAGTGGTGGGAAACCTTCTCCCTGGCCGATGAGCACAAACGGGCCAGCATGCTGGAGCAGGCGCGCTCGCACGACGCCTCACGTCGCCGCGCACCCGCCGCGGCACATGCCGCCGAGCCGGCCGAAGCCGCCGAAGAAAGTGGCAGCAGCGATGCCCCCCGCAAGCGCCGTCGCCGTCGCCGCAAGCCGGGTGGCGCCGACGCCGGCGCCTCGTCGAGCGATCCACACTAAGCCGGCGATGGCCGAGGTGCCCTTGCGGGCCTACGTGGGGCTGGGCGCCAACCTTGGCGACACGGCTGCGGCGCTGAAAAGCGCGCTGCAGGCCTTGAGCACGCTGCCGGGCACGCAGTTGCAGTGCGCATCGTCGTTCTACCGCACGGCGCCCATCGACGCGCAAGGCCCCGACTACCTCAACGTGGTGGCCGCGTTGCAGACCACACTCGCACCCGTTGACTTGCTCGCGCACCTGCAGCGCATTGAGCAGGGCGGCGGGCGCGAGCGACCTTACCGAAATGCCCCGCGCACGCTCGATCTCGACCTGCTGTTGTATGGCGAGGCGCGCTTTGCTTCCAGCGCGCTCACCGTGCCTCACCCGCGCCTGCATGAGCGCGCGTTTGTGCTGGTGCCGCTGGCCGAGATCGCGCCGGCCGAGCTGGTGATTCCGGGGCGAGGCGCGCTTCACGATCTGCTGGCCGGTGTGGCCGATCAGACTATTCACAAACTGGAGACACCATGAGTCATGTGCCCGAACGTGCCGTTCCCGAGTCGCTTGGTTTCAGCCCGGCCGGGCTGAACCGCCTGAGTGCGGCTCTGAGCGAGCAGATCGACAAACAGCGCTTGCCGGGCGTGGTGGCCCTGGTGGTGCGTCGCGGCAAGCTGGCCTACTTCGAAGCGCTGGGCCAGCGAGACCCGGTGAGCGGCGACGCCATGCGGCCTGACAGTCTCTTTCGCATCTACTCGATGACCAAGCCGGTGGTGTCGGTCGCCACGATGATGTTGTTTGACGAAGGGCGCTTGTTTCTGTCAGACCCGGTGGCGAAGTACCTGCCCGAGTTCAAGGACACACCAGTGGGTGTGGTGCGTGAAGACGGGGTGATCGACCGCGTACCAGCGACGCGCGCCATGACGGTGCAAGACCTGCTGCGCCACACCTCCGGCCTCACCTATGAAATCTTGGCCGAGGCGCCGATCCGCAGGCTCTACGCCCGCGCCAAGATCAACCGCCGCGACTGGACTAACGAAGACTTCTCCAAGGCCATGGCCACGCTGCCGCTGATGTATCAGCCCGGCACGGTGTGGGACTACAGCCGTGCCACCGACGTGCTGGGCCGCCTGGTCGAGGTCGTGTCAGGCCAGCCGCTGCGCGACGTCTTTCAAACGCGCATCTTCGAGCCGCTGGGCATGGTCGACACCGGCTTTCATGTGCCGGCCTCACAGCTGCACCGCCTGGCCGAACCTTTTGCCCAAGACCCCGACAGCGGTGCCGAGGTCAAGGTGCTCGACGTGCGCGAGCCGGTGGCCATGGACATGGGCGGTGGCGGCCTCGTTTCCACCGCAGCCGACTACGCGCGCTTTTGCCAGATGCTGCTCAACGGTGGCGAGCTCGACGGCCACCGCTTGCTCAGCCGCAAGACGGTGGAGCTGATGACCAGCGACCATTTGGGCGGCCTGCCCAGCATGAGCGACCTGCTGCCAGACGGCCACGGCTTTGGCCTGGGATTTGCTGTGCGTCTGCAGACCGGCATTGCGCCGGTGGCGGGTTCCGAGGGCATGTATTTCTGGGGCGGCTTGGCTGGCACCACCTTCTTCATCGACCCGAAAGAAGATCTGTACGCGGTGCTGATGGTGCAGGCGCCCGGCCAGCGCGACGAAGTGCGCGCGCTGTTTCGCAACCTGGTGTACGCGGCCATTGGTGACTGAGCACACTGAGCACCTAAGGCAGGGCGGAGCATGAGTGGTGTGGCGGTTCCCTTGCAAACGGTGCTGCTCCTGGTGGCCTCGAATGTTTTCATGACCATTGCCTGGTACGGGCACCTGAAGGGCCTGGCCGACAAGCCCTGGTACATCGCGGCCCTCATCAGCTGGGGCATTGCCCTGTTCGAATACCTGCTGCAGGTGCCGGCCAACCGCATCGGTTACGCCGGTGGCTTCACGCTGGCCCAGCTCAAGATCACCCAAGAGGTGATCACGCTGGCGGTGTTCGTGCCCTTTGCCATGGTCTACATGAACGAGCCTTTCAAGCTCGACTACGTGTGGGCGGGCTTGTGCTTGGTGGGCGCGGTGTACTTCATCTTTCGCAGCTGATGCAACAACCCGCGACGCACGGCCTGGAGCGCTTCCGCCACATCGCCATCGAAGGACCTATTGGCGCGGGCAAGAGCTCGCTCGCGCGCCGCCTGGCCGCGCACCTCGGCGCCGAGCTGATGCTTGAGCGCGCCGACGAAAACCCGTACCTGGAGCGCTTCTATGCCGATGCGCCGGGTTATGCCTTCCAGACCCAGGTGTTCTTCCTTTTCCAACGCATGCGCCAGGTGCGTGAGTTGGCACAGCCGGGCATGTTTTCGCAAGAGAACGAAGGGCCGCTCCCGCCTTGTGTGGTCAGCGACTTCATGCTCGCGAAAGACGCGCTCATTGCCCGCATGAACCTGAGTGACGAGGAGTACCACCTTTATAGCCAGATGTACGCTCAGGTGGCGCAGCAGCTGCCGCAACCCGATCTGGTGATCTGGCTGCAGGCCACACCGGCCACGCTCACGCAGCGCATTCGCCAGCGCGGCATCGTGATGGAGCAGCGCATTGAGCCCGGCTACCTGCAGCAACTGTGTGACGCCTACGCCGGGTACTTCCAGGGCTTTGATGGCGCGCCGCTGATGGTGGTCAACAGCGAACACTTCAACCCGGTTGAGCGCACGCAAGACTTCCATGCCCTGGTCGAAAGCCTGGCCGTCTTCGAGGGCCGGCGCGCGGTGTTTGACCTGTCGCCCGAGCAGCCGGGCTGAGACCCGGCGCTACACTGCCGCATTGTCTTTGTGACGCAACCGTGACAGAGCGGCACCAAGCCGCCCCCACCCCTGCACTCCCCTGGAGGACTCACCATGCTGTTTGGCAAGCTGTTGCCGCGAGAAGGCCATTTTTTTGAGCTTTTCAACCAGCATGCGGCCTTCATCGTGGAAGGCGCACGCGCCTTCATCGCGATGATCGAGAACTACAGCGACCTCGATCTGCGCGAAAAGTACGCCAACGAAGTGGTGGCCGCCGAGCGCGCCGCCGACAAGATCACGGCCGAGGTCAACCGCCTGCTTCACAAGACCTTCATCACGCCGATCGACCGCGAGCAGATCCATGGCCTCATCAACGCCATGGACGACATCGTCGACCTGCTGCAAGATGCCACCGAAACCATGCAGCTCTACGACGTGCGCGCCATGACCGAAGAGGTGCTGCGCCTGGGCGACCTGAGCGCCAAATGTTGCGAGCGTGTGCAGCACGCGGTGTCGCTGCTGCCCAGGCTCAACCACAGCGATGCCGCTGAAGCCGCCATCAAGACCTGCGAAGAAATCGACAAACTCGAATCTGACGCCGACCGCGTGATGCGCGGCGCCATGTCGAAGCTGTTTCGTGAAGAGACCGACGTGCGCGAGCTGATCAAGCTCAAGGCGATCTACGAGCAGCTCGAATCCATCTCCGACCGTTGCGAAGACGTGGCGAATCTCATCGAGGGCGTTGTCCTCGAGAACTCCTGAGGCGCGGGCGGGTTTTTGCATGCAAAC